>JAODMV010000168.1 GCA_025464875.1 Arthrobacter sp.
TCCTGGACCATGGTCTGGAAGTTCAGCAGCGCCTCGAGCCGGCCCTGGGAGATTTCCGGCTGGTAGGGCGTGTACGCGGTGTACCAGGCCGGCGCCTCGAGGATGTTCCGGCGGATGACGGCCGGGGTCAGGGTGTCGTAGTAGCCCTGTCCGATCATCTGCACCGCGGTCTTGTTTTTCGCGGCCAGCTTGCGCAGTTCGGCGAGGACTTCCACTTCGCTGAGGGCCCCGCCGAGCTCCAGCGGGGAGTCCTGCCGGATGTCTTTCGGTACGGCGGTGTCCACCAGCGCATCGACGGTGTCGTAGCCGACAGCCTTCAGCATGGCGTCGACATCAGACTGGCGGCGAGCGCCGATATGCCGGTCAACGAAGGACGTGGAGGCTGAGGTAACAGTCACAAGGAACTCCATAACTAAGGCGGCGCAGGGTACGCCACATCGATTCGGGTTCCTCCCCGCTCTGTATTGGACCTGAGAGTTTCCGCGCAGCCTCGCTTTCGCAGGGTTCCGCTTGCACCGTCGGTGAGCACAGCATGTCGCGGCCGGCGTTCCAGGACAAACCCGGAGCACTGGCGTGGACGCACCTGCTGCTTTCCAGAGTTGCCTCGCCGCGGCGGTACATGGGCCTGAGAGATTCCTGGGGAGGGTTTGCTCCTACGGCGCCTGCTTGTACCCACTAGCAGGACTCTCCCGCCGCAGATCAAAGGCATATTCAATTGCCGTGACAACAGTCACAGGCTCCATTGTCCTATGACGGGGGCCCTTCTGCAAACTCCCCCGCACCCGCTCCGCGGGTCACGCCGGGGCCGCGCCGCGGCGCGCGCGGGGTCCTCGGTTCAGGCCGCCAGGCGGAAGTGCCAGCGGGTGTGCTCCTGCACCGCGGCAGCGGCGTCCTGATCGACCCTGGACCGCAGGGCAGCCTTCTGGGCGCCGTCCAAACCCGCCTCGCGCGAGCGCCGGGCGAGCACCGCGAGGCGGTCCGCGAGTTCATTGAGCGGGTCCCCGGCATGCCCCTTGATCCAGTGCAGTTCGGCGGACGCTTCGGACAGGAGCGAGCAGAGACGCACGAGCTCGCCCCGTATCAGGCCCGGCAGCCGGGCCGGCGCATCCCCGTCCAGGCCGCGGCGCAGCAGCGCCAGGCCGGTGCGGCTGTCGCTGAAGACCCGGAGCGTCCCGATGCCTCCGCGCAGGGCGGGATTCAGCGACAAGGCCAGCTGCACGCCGCGCCGCACAGCCACAAGCTCGCCATGGAGGATGTTCGAGCACGACGTCGAGGTGCCGGAGCCGGTCCTGAAGGTGCTCCCGTCGCCGGATGTCACCACCCAGCCCAGACCCACGGTCGGGCCGCGCCCTTTCGAAGCATCGGTCGCCACATCGACGACGCCCGCGGCACCGGAGACCTCGGCCGCGAGCGCCCGCTCCAGCCTGCCCCGGCTGCTGACAGGCACTTCACCGACAAAGACCTCCTCCCCCAGGCCCAGTTCCGACACCTCGCTGCGGAGCTTGACCAGCAGTCGGCGGCATGCCACCACGCGGATGATGAGGGGCGCCCCCGCGCCGAGCAGTTCGCGGTCGCGGAAGGAGTCCGCGCCCCGCTCCAAGACGGCCAGCAGGACCGCCATCGCCATCTGCCCGTAGCAGGAGTCAGCGCCGGCCCCGAGCGCCGCGGTCCCCCTGAGCACGGGAAACTTTGCATCGGCCGCCACGGGAAATGAAGGTTCCGGCGTTCCGGCCGCCGGCGTCAAAACCCAATGTCCGCGACCAAACTGGACGGTGGCGGCGACTTCCACGACGAGGGCCCGGTGGTGGTTCCGGACCTGGTCCAGCATCACGCTGCGGCACGGTGGCGCCGACGGCCTGGCTGCCGGGTGCGGGCTGGCCTCCGTCATCATGTTTCCCCCTGTGGCTTGAGCCCCGGAAGGCTTCAGTGGCTAGTGCGTCGAAGACTAGCCAGGGGGTGTGACAAAAAGCGGATACTCAGCCGCGCAGCCGCTCCACGGCGGCAAGGAGGCTCTCGACGTCGGCGCCCATTTCCGGCGGCGGGCGGCCCGGGCCGCGCGCCAGCATGGCGTTGAAGTACATTCCGTCCCCCATGTACAGCACGGCCTTGGCCATGGCGGGGCCGACTTCGGACGCGAGCAGCTCCAGCCAGCTCGCCTGGACGGCGGCGAAGCGGTGCAGGGTCTCCTGGTGTGCCACCTCGGCCAGCCGCGTCGCGGCAACGAAGACCCTGTCCAGCGGGGTGTCCGTCCAGAGCGAGGACTTGATGAAGTACGCCGCGGCACCCTCCGGCGCAGCCGCCATGGCCTCGAGATCAGCAGCGACGAGGCGGTCCATGCGTTCGAGCAGGACGGAGATCATGGCTTCCTTGTTCGGGAAATGGTAGAGAAGTCCGCCCTTGGAGACACCGGCCCGTTTCGCCACCGCATCCAGCGTGGCGGCGCGTGCACCTTCTTCGACGAGCAGGGATTCGAAGGCGTCCAGGACGGCTTCGCGGGCGACGGGTTTTCTGGCCATGGCTCCAATCATGCCCGGTGACAGCCCGACTTTTTAACTATACCGTCCAGACGGTATAGTTAGTCGGATGTGGGACGCATCGATCACGAAGAACGCCGCGGCGGTGGCGCTGCCGGGCGGGGGCCGGAGGGAACCGGGGCGCGACTGGCTGGCGCTGGCCTTGCTGATGTTCCCGGTACTGCTCGTCGCGGTCGACAACACCGCCCTGACCTTCGCCCTGCCGGCCATAGCCCGCAGCCTGGACGCCTCCGGGGTCCAGCTGCTCTGGATTGTCGACGCCTACCCCCTGGTCCTGGCGGGCCTGCTCGTCGCCATGGGAAGCCTGGGCGACAGGGTCGGCCGCCGCCGGCTTCTCTTCATCGGCAGCACCGGCTTCGCGGCCGTCTCGGCCGCGACAGCCTTCGCGCCCAGCGCTGAATGGCTCATCGCAGGCCGGGCGGGGCTGGGGTTCTTCGGCGCCATGCTGATGCCGTCCACCCTGTCCCTGATCCGCAACATCTTCCCCGAGCCCAACCGGCGCCGGCTGGCGGTGGCTATCTGGGCGGCAGGATTCTCCGGCGGCGCCGCCCTTGGTCCGGTTGCCGGCGGCTGGCTCGTGGAACACTTCTGGTGGGGCGCGGTCCTGCTCGTCGCGGTGCCGATCATCCTGCCGCTGCTGCTGCTCGGCCCGCCCCTCATCCCGGAATCCCGGGACCCGCACCCCGGCCGGGTGGACGTGCCCAGCATCGTCCTGTCCCTGCTGGTGATGGTGCCGGTGGTGTACGGGATCAAGGCCCTCGCCACCCATGGCCTGGCTCCTGGGCCGCTGGCCAGCATCTGCTTCGGCCTGCTCATGGGATACGTCTTCGTCCGCCGGCAACGGGCACTGGAGCAGCGAAGCCTCGCCGCACCCCTGCTGGACATCAGCCTCTTCCACAACCGGATCTTCAGCACCGCGATCACGGCCAATGTCCTGGCGCTGTTTTCCTTCAACGGTTTCGTCCTGTTCCTGGCCCAGCACCTGCAGCTTCTGGAGGGACACTCCCCCTCACAGTCCGGCGTCGCCATGGTCCCGGCCCTCATCGCCACCGTCGTGGCGGGCCTGCTGGTGGTGCCGTTGGTGCGGAAGGTCCGTCCGGGCTTCGTGGTGGCCGGCGGGCTGCTGCTGGGCGCCGGGGGCTACTTCCTGGTGGCCTTCGGCGACCACAGCAACGGCCCTGCCCTGCTGCTGGCCGCCCTGCTGCTCCTCTGCCTGGGGGTGGGCGCCGCGGAGACCATCTCCAACGATCTGATCCTGGGCGCGGCTCCCGCGGAGAAATCCGGGGCCGCCGCGGCGATTTCCGAAACGGGCTACGAGGTGGGCTCCTTGCTCGGTACGGCGATTCTCGGCTCCATCCTGACGGCCTCCTACCAGGGCAACCTCAGGCTGCCCGCCGGGGTGGCCGAGCAGGCCCCGGCCCCGGCCACGAGCCAGGCCGGCGAGACGCTCGCCGGTGCCGTTGAACTCGCCGACGCACTCCCGGCGCCCCTGGCGGAGGCGGTGATGGCGGCCGCCCGTGCCGCCTTCGAATCAGGCGTCCACGTCACGGCAGCCATCGCGCTCGTGCTGATGACCGCAGCATCCGTCCTCGCCGCCGTCATGCTCCGAAAGGTGCCCACAGCCACCTAGCCCGCGTGAGCGCCTCAACGGAAGCGTCCGACACCGGGAGGGACCGGCGCCGGACGCTGTGAAAACCGGGTGGCGTAAGGTATTACTTTTTCTTTGTGTCCGGCACGGTGACGTCGTCCGTGGGCTTCATGTTTTCGGCGTTCACCATCCAGGCGAACTGTTCCAGCTTTTCGATGATCACATGCAGCAGGTCCGCGCTGGTTGGATCTTCCTCGTCGACCTCGTCGTGGACCTTGCGCGCCGTGCCTACTACCGCTTCCAGAGCCGCAACAATTCGCTCGATGGCGTCCTTGGTGGCGATCAAGCCGCCGGGGAATTCGGTGAGGGATGTGGACTTGGCGACCGTGGAGCTGCGGCCGTCCGGGACCGCATGGAGGGCACGCATACGCTCGGCCGTTTCATCAGCGAAGCCACGAGCGGCCTCGACGATCTCGTCCAGCTGGAGGTGGAGATCCCGGAAGTTCGTTCCCACAATGTTCCAGTGCGCCTGCTTGCCCTGGACATGCAGCTGGATCAGGTCCGCCAGCACGGCCTGCAGGTTGTTCGTCAGGGTAGGTGAAGCTTTCATGCATCCTCCTTGATTAGGTCCGATACAACCGACGCTACCCCAGGGCGGCGTAGCCCTGCATGGCCCCGGCGAAATATTTCTCAGTTAGCTTACTAATTGCCCCGCATCGGCGAGGGCGGCCCCTCGCCGCGCGCCTTTTCAACGAATCGTACCCCTGGGCGGAGCCTTGCCCTCTGCCAGGTCCGGGGTTACGCTCAAAGGCAGGAAACCCCATGCCTCGCGCGGGTATTCGTCCGGGCGGGCCGACGAGGGAGGCCGCCATGGCCGTCAGATACACCGCCGCCGGAACCACAACCGCGGCACCCAGGAAAGCGCCCCGGTCCAAGGGCCGGATGGTCGTGAACTGGATCACCTCCACTGACCACAAGACGATCGGGTATCTGTATCTGGTCTCGTCGTTCATGTTCTTTTGTGCGGGTGGGGTCATGGCGCTGCTGATCCGGGCGGAGCTGTTCCAGCCTGGCATGCAGGTCCTGCTGACCAAGGAACAGTACAACCAGATGTTCACCGGCCATGGCACGATCATGCTCCTGCTCTTCGCCACCCCGCTGTTCGCCGGGTTCGCCAACGTCATCATGCCCCTGCAGATCGGCGCACCGGACGTGGCGTTCCCGCGGCTGAACGCGTTCGCGTACTGGCTATACCTGTTCGGCGGCATTATTGTCCTCTCCGGCTTCATTACTCCGCAGGGCTCGGCCGATTTCGGGTGGACCGCCTACGCCCCGCTGTCGGACACCACGTACTCCCCCGGCGTCGGCGGGGATCTGTGGGTCTTCGGACTGGCGCTCGCAGGCTTCGGCACCATCCTGGGCGCGGTCAACTTCATCACCACGATCATCTGCATGCGCGCGCCGGGCATGACGATGTGGCGGATGCCGATCTTCACGTGGAACACGCTGGTCACCGCCATCCTGGTCATCATGGCGTTCCCGGTGCTGGCCGCCGCACTGTTCGCCCTGGGCGCGGACCGGAAGCTCGGCGCCCACATCTACGACCCGGAGAACGGCGGCGCGATCCTCTGGCAGCACCTGTTCTGGTTCTTCGGCCACCCCGAGGTCTACATCATCGCCCTGCCGTTCTTCGGCATCGTCTCGGAGATCTTCCCGGTCTTCAGCCGCAAGCCGATCTTCGGCTACAAGGGCCTGGTCTACGCCACGATCGCCATCGCCGCGCTGTCCGTGACCGTGTGGGCCCACCACATGTTTGTCACCGGCCAGATCCTGCTGCCGTTCTTCTCGTTCATGACCATGCTGATTGCGGTCCCGACCGGCGTGAAGTTCTTCAATTGGATCGGCACCATGTGGGGCGGCTCCATCACCTTCGAGACCCCCATGCTGTGGAGCATCGGCTTCCTGGCGACGTTCCTCTTCGGCGGCCTGACCGGCATCATCCTGGCCTCCCCGCCGCTGGACTACCACGTCTCGGACACGTACTTCGTGGTCGCCCACTTCCACTACGTGGTCTTCGGCACCGTCGTCTTCGCCATGTTCGCCGGTTTCTACTTCTGGTGGCCGAAATTCACCGGGAAATTGCTCAACGAGCGTCTCGGCAAGATCCACTTCTGGATGCTGTTCGTCGGCTTCCACGCCACCTTCCTGATCCAGCACTGGCTGGGCGTGAAAGGCATGCCCCGCCGGTATGCGGACTACATGCCGCAGGATGACTTCACCTGGATGAACCAGTTCTCCACCTACGGCTCCTTCCTCCTCGGCGCGTCGCTGATCCCCTTCTTCTGGAACGTCTACATCACCTGGCGCAGCAGTGAGAAGGTCGACGTCGATGACCCCTGGGGCTTCGGCGCCTCGATGGAATGGGCCACTTCCTGCCCGCCGCCGCGCCACAACTTCACCTCCCTGCCCCGGATCCGCTCGGAGCGTCCTGCCCTGGACCTGCACCACCCCGAGCTGCGGGTGCGGGAACACGAAGCCGCCCACAGCCCAGCCGCTGCCGCCCTCGGAGCAGCGGACATTGGCGAACGGGACGTCCGTTCCCCTAATCCCGAAGAGTAGGCACTTCCACCCGTCCACCATGCCCTGGGCGGGCGCGGACGGCCGGCTGCCGGCCTGGCAGCCCTGCGACGCGGCACCGAACGGCGGGAGGATTCCGATATGACCATGACCACCGTGGCGGACGGCGTGCACTGTATCTCCGAGGCTGACGTCAACTTCTACCTGGTCGAGGATTCCGAGGGCCTCACCGTGGTGGATTCCGGCCTCCCCGCTATGTGGAGCACCTTGGCCAGCTCCCTCCGGAACCTGGGACATTCGCTGGGCGACATCACGGCCGTGGTCTTGACCCACGCCCACTTTGACCATCTGGGTCTGGCCCGCCGCCTGCACACCGAGCTTCGGGTGCCGGTGTGGGTTCACCCCGAAGATGCGTACATAGCCCGCCACCCCTACCGGTACCGCCACGAGAGATCACGACTGGTTTTTACCCTCACCCATCCGGGAGGCTTGCCCATCCTCACCCGGATGGCCAAGGCGGGAGCGCTCTGGGTGCGCGGCGTCGAGGAGCTGACGTACATGCCCGGCAGCGGCACGCTTCCCTTTCCGGAAGGCGCCGAGGTGGTCTTCTCGCCGGGCCACACCAGCGGCCACTGCGGACTCTTCCTGAAAAACCGCGACGTCCTCTTCAGCGGCGACGCCTTGGTCACCCTCGATCCCTACACCGGGCGGACGGGCCCCCGGATAGTTGCAGGAGCGGCCACAGCAGACAGCGCGCAGAACCTCGAATCGCTAACCCAGCTCGCCCTGACGGGCGCAAGCCTCGTCCTGCCCGGGCACGGCCTGCCCTGGACAGACGGCATTGAAGAGGCCGTTGCCATCGCCCGACGCACCGGCCCCGCCTGAGCGGCCTGCGCGTTCCGAGGAATCATCCAGCGTCCGCCCGGGCCGCAAGCCCGGCAACAAGTACCTGTTGGTAGAAGTCCTCGTGCCGGGCCGCGACCGCGTCCCACCGGTACCCCCGGGCCAGTGCGACGCCGGCTTCCGGAGCCGGTGCGCGTCCCGCGAGCGCCGCGACGATTGCCTCCGTGATCGCCACGGTTCCGTCCGCGTACTGGGCTGCTCCCCGGAGCACTTCGTGAAGGACGGGCAGATCCCGTGCGACGACCGGCACGCCGGCGGCCAGCGCTTCCATAGCGGCTAGGCCAAAGCCTTCCTTGACGGACACAAAGGCCAGCGATGATGCTGCCGCTATCAGCGGCGGCATCTGCTCGTCCGGGACCATACCCAGCATGGTGTAGGAAATCCCCAGTTCTGCCGCGCGCCGGTCGAATGCGTCGCGGTAGTCGCGGTAGTCGAAAAGCGTCTCCCCGCCGGCAAAAACCAGTCGCGCATCGGGCACAGCGCCGAGGACCCCGGCGAAGGCCTCCAGCAAGTCGATGCTCCCCTTTCTGGGTTCAATTCCGCCGACCGCCAGCACGTACCTGCCGAGCCGGTCCTGCCAGAACCTTCGGCCGGCCACCGCCGCGGCGGAGCCACCGGCAGCCTCCATGTAACGCTCTGCATGAACGCCATTGGGGATCACCGCCGGGGTGTAGCCCCAGCCGGACTCGACTTCGGCCGCCACGGCTGCGGACACGCAGATGCGAGCCACGGGATTGACGACGGCCTTCTCGTGGCAGTCTGCCAGCGCCGGCGTGGTGAAGTGGTCCAGATGGTGAATGGTGCGGATGCACCAGGGAACCGCGTTGGCGCTGATGCAGTCCTGGGCGTGGACGACGTCGTAGTCTGCGGTGAACGCCGCCCTGAGCGTGCTGATGGAACGCTTGATCCTGTCCCCCACGGTTTCGTCGGGCTCTGCGGCAAAAGGCACCACGCGCACGGAAACTGAAGGGTGCACGGGCCGGAAGAACACGGCATCTCCTCCGCGTCCCAGCGTCCAGACGGTGACATCATGGCCGCGGGCCGCTAAGGCCTCCGCCAAAGCGAGGGTGTGCACCACTCCCCCGCGGGGCTTGGTCGAGTACGTCAACAAGGCAATTTTCATCGAAGCGGTTCCTCTGAAGTGTCGGAGAAGCGCGCCGAGGCGGTGCTGCGGTAGCTCTCCACTACGCGCTCCTCAAGGTGACGCAGCACACGCCGCGAGCGGCCGATCTCCGCGGCGATATCCAGCTCGGCGATGGCCAGGCCACCCTTGGAATCCGTCCTGGCGAGGGCCTCGCCGCCGGGGCTTATTACTTTGGCCTGCCCGAGGAACCGCAGCCCGCCCGTGATCCCGGTCTGGTTGGAGGATACGAGGACCACCTGGTTTTCCGCGGCACGGGCGGCATCGTAGATGTCGAACAGCCTGGACTGCCGGTCCTTGGGCAGCCGAGAGGCCCGGTCGGTGGTGCTGGCGGGCCAGGCCGAAAGGCAGGCAAGGACGACAGCACCGTCCAGGGCAAGGGACCGGGCGGCCTCGGGAAAGGTCTTGTCGTAGTCGATGAGCAGGCCCATCCGGCCGATGGGGGTATCGAACGCTTCGAAAGTCCGGCCGGCAACGTAGACCTCGGACTCGCCGAGCGGCTGGTGGACCTTGCGGTGGACCCCCAGGATCCCGTCACCCTGGAAGCAGACGGCGGTGTTGTGGCGCCCGCCGGCGTCGTTCTCCTCGGTCAGGCCCAAACAGACAACCATGTCCCGGGCGGCAGCCTGGAGCCGCTGCAGCTCCGCCCCGTCCAGGCGGACGGACGGCGGAAGCGACCCCGGATCCGGATGTTTCAGATCCCCCAGATACCCGCCCAGGGTTCCGTCCGGCAGGACGAGGAGGGCCAGTCCCTGGCGGCGCGCATCGGCAATGATGGATTCGACCTTGGCGATGCTGCGCCGGATATCACGCCCGAAATGGGCCGCCGCTGCCCCGATTCGAACTGCACTCATGCGTGCAATCTACGCCGTCACCGGCTGCTTGGCCGCGCTGTCCAGCAACCGGGCACCATCCGCGGTCGGGCGCTGGAGAACAACGTCGGCCAGGTAGGCGGCGTCCCTCGCGATTCCGGCAAAGCGGCCGGAACCCCAGGTGTGCAGCCAAGGCAGTCCCAGGAAGTAGAGGCCCGGAACGGACGTGACCCCGCGGGAGTGCATGGGGTACCCACCCCCGTCGAAAGTTCCTGCCTTGACCCAGCTGTAGTCGGACCGGAAGCCCACAGCCCAGACCACGTTGGTAATGCCGGCTGCGGCCAGATCCAGCGACGTTGTTTCCTCATCAGGCTTCCAGACCGGGACGTAGCGGTCCTCCATGGGAGCCTCGATTCCTGCCTGCGAGATATATGCGTCGATGATGTCCTTGATGGATTCGGCCACCGAGTCAGCGCCGTCGAGCGCGGCTTCCAGGGTGGGCTGGAAGGTGAGCGAATCCGCCTGGACCTCGTCGAGGCGGCCGTAGAGCTTCATCCCCTCAAGGGCGAACCGTCGCAGGTCTATGTCCCGCCCGCCGTCGCGCCCGGTGACGTAGTGATTGGTCTTTTCGCGTTTGCTCAATCCGCCCGGCTGGCTCTCCACGGGAACGTCGTAGGTGCCCATATCGTGGAGCCACGCGACGCAGTCGCGGCCCCGGTAGAACCGCGCCACCCGGGGGGCGCTTCCCACCGCGAGGTGGACCTGGCGCCCTGCGAGGTGGAGGTCCTCGGCGATCTGGGCGCCGGACTGGCCGGATCCAACCACCAGCACAGCGCCTTCGGGCAGAGCCTCGGCACTGCGGTAGTCCGCCGAATGGATCTGGTTGACGGCGGCGTCGAGTTTCTGCGCCACCGCCGGCATGGTGGGGCGGTGGTAGCCGCCCGTGGCGATCACCACGTTGCCGGCGGTCATTGCGCCGTCGGTACTGGTGATCCGGAAGCCGCCGCCGGCGAGGCTGCACAGTTCGGTGACTTCCACACCGGCCCGCACGGGGGCGTTGAAGGAGGCAGCATATCCGCGGACGAAATCGTAGACCTCGTCCCTGCCCATGAACCCGTCGGGGGCGGGGCCGGAGTAGGCGTAGCCGGGGAGCCGGCATTGCCAGTTGGGGGTGACCAGGGTGAAGTTGTCCCACCGCCGCTGCTTCCAGTCGGCGGCAACGCCGCTGCGTTCCAGCAGAACGTGGCCCACCCCGGACTGTGTCAGGTACCAGCTCAGCGACAGGCCTGCCTGGCCTGCCCCGATGATGACGACGTCGTGGTGCTCGCCGCTGCTTTCGTAGTTCCTCATGGCTCAGACCTTCCGCTGGGTCGCCGTTGCCGGCAGTTGTGGTTCCATGGCCAGCACACGGACCCGTGGGCCGGGCGCCGGCTGATCCTGCCCGGCGCCCGGCAGGAAGGACCGTGCGCGGCGTTCGATGTCGTCCCGCTCAGCAACCGCGGAGGTGCAGGCGAATCCATACTTTGCACGCACGCGACCGGAGGCTTCATCCAAGGCAGTAGCGACGCGGCGGACGAATTCGGCTACGGGATAGGATTCGCCCGTTCGCAGATGGTCATGCATCACCAAGGACGGCGAATAGCACTGCTGAAGCGAACCGTCGGGCCATTCCACGGTGAACGTCATCTCAGGCATGGAGCACTTCCCTTGCGCCGACGATTTCGGGCGAATACGCGTCCGGGCGACGGTCGCGCAGATGGAACATGTGCTTCCTGGTGGTCGCCAAAGCGGCCTCGACGTCGATGGTTGCGACCGCCATCCCTGCAACCGGCCCGGTGGTGGCGATGATGTTTCCGCCCGGGTCAACGACCTTCGCGTTAGCGACGTAGCGCAGGGAACCGAAGGTGCCGGCTTGGTTCGACGCGATGAAGAAAACCTGGTTCTCCAGACCCCGGGCCTGGTCGAAGAGGTTGTAGCGCTTGGTCCAGCGGTCGTCGTCGATGTTCTCCGCGGTGGCCGTGCGGGAGGTGGGCCACGCCGAGAGACTCACGATGATCTCGGCGCCGTCCATGGCCAGGCTGCGCGCGGCCTCGGGAAAGGCCTTGTCGTAGCAGATCTGCAGGCCGATGCGCCCCACCGGGGTTTCGAAGGCTTGGTAGCTGGCGCCGGCGGCGTAGGACATGTTTTCGCCCAGCGGCTGGTGCACCTTACGGTAATGCCCCAGAATCCCGGAACCGTCGAGGGCGACGGCGGTGTTGTAGCGGGTGTCGCCGTCGGCTTCGCAAAAGCCAATGCAAATGACCATGTCGCCAGCCATGTCGATGACGCGGCGGAGCTCAGGGCCGTCCAAGGAGAGCGCCGGAGGCAAGGAGTCGGCGGCGAGCTTTTGGTCTCCGTGGTTCCCCAGGGCGGACAGGTAACCGCCGATCGCGGCCTCGGGCAGGGCGAGGAGCTGGACCCCCTGCGCTCTGGCCTGGTCGATTAGCCTGCCGATCGTGGCGTAGTTCTCCTCAAGGTCGCGGCCGAAGTTTTCGGCCACCGTTCCGACTGTCAGCTTCATGCCTGGGTACTTCCTAATCCTGTGACGTTGTTGGAGATTGCTTTGGTGATCATGCCGTCGGGCCAGCGCAGCTGGACGCCGGAGCCTTCCACGAGTCGGCCGCATTCCGCGGTTGAGGCGAGGGGGCTGCCCATTCGGCCTTCGCCGGGCCGGTCGGCGGTGACCATGGCGTAGCCGGGGAAACAGCTGAGCCAGTCGCCCATGGCGGCCGACGCCGGACGCGGGATGCTGCCGACGTCCAGTACCGCCCCGCAGCCGCTGGCTTCGGCGAGCATCCCCGTTGTCCCCACGATGCCCACCATGCTGACGTCCTTGGCCGCGGCTGGGTCTGCGCGGCGCACGAGTCTGCCCAGTTCGCGAAGCTCAGCTCCGGGCCTGGTGGAGGTGGAGTCCCACTGACGGCCGGCGTAGCCGGGCCGCCACTGCCCGGTGGTGTCTGCCGTGAGGCTTAGGCTGTGGCCCGGCCGTCCCCCGCCGCCCGGCACGAGCCTGGCCGTCCGCCCGATGGCGGTGACAGACAATGACGCCGGCACGCCCACGTGGGTGTGCCCGCCAAGAAGGGGCACCCCCCAGGCCTCCGAGGCCTTGGTGAGCCCCCGGAGGACACGCCGCGCAAACGATTCGTCCCTGGCGCCGAGGGCATCCATCAGGCCGATTCCCTTGGCACCCATCGCGCTCAAATCGTTCATGTTCACAAGCACCGCGCACCAGCCGGCCCATTCAGGGTCCCGCTCCACCATGGAGGGCAGAATCGCGTCGCAGGCTGCCACCAGGTCGGTCCCGGGGACAGGAGCTCCGTCGTCGCCGAGGAAAGCCTTTCCGCCGAGGAACGATGAGGGCCGTCCTGCGGCGTCGTCCGGGTCGGCAGCGAACAGCCTTCCGAGCATCGCTTTGTCGCGTTCCGCGTGCTGCTGGATTCGCCCGATCGGCCACCGCATGTGCACGTGCGGCTTTCCCAGCACGGCGATCTCCCGGAGTTTTCCCCAGCCCAGCCGGCGGAACAAGAGCTCGTTCTGTGCCTGGACCGTGGCTTCAAAGCGCAGTACCCCGTGATCCTCCGCATAGGCGCTGGCTGCCCGGACAAGGGCGGCGCCGATTCCGCCCGCCGTGCGTGCGGCCTTGGCCACCACCAGCCGGCTGCCCGTCCACCAGCCCAAGTCAACCGCTGGGGTGACAGGAGCCAGACGCACCCCGCCCAATACTCTGCCTTCGGGCGAGCGCGCCACCAGCACTACGGTGCGAGGATCGTCGTCGACATCGTCGCCGTCACTGCCCGGGAACAGACCCTGTTCGGCCACGAATACATCCCGACGGATTCGCCGGTACGCCTGGACGTCGGCGTCGCAGTCCGCCGGTTCGATCAAAAAGGGCGGCGGAGTCCCGGCGGACGCCGGTCCGGTGAGGACGGTGAGATCCTGCCAAGCCCGGCTGGCGAGTTCGGGAAGACCGGAGAGGCCCGGGGAGGCCGCCACGGTCAGGCCCCGGCTGACTGCAGCATGCTGCAGGCGCCGCATGCTGCGCATCCGGCGGACTGCTCGCTGCCGTGCATGTTCGCCGCGGCCAGGGCCTTGGCGACCTCGCGGGTGATCGTGTGCACGACCTCGCTGTCCGGGGAACCGACCCTGTCCACCTCCGTAGCCAGGGTCCCCTTGAGCGGGCGGAAAGGAACCACGAAGGGATACACGCCCATGCCGATGAGCTCTTTGGCTCCCGCCACCATCTCATCAGGGTCCTCCCCCAGCCCCACCAGAAGGTACGTGGAGACCTGGTTTCGCCCGAAGACACGCACGGCCTCGCGCCAGGCGTTGCGGTATTCATCCAGTGGCACCGTTGCCTTGCCCGGCATCCACCGGGCACGCACCGTGTCATCCATGGACTCCACGTGGATGCCGATGGAACGGGCGCCGGCCTCATGGAGATCGCTGATCACACTCAGATCCGCCGGCGGCTCGATCTGGACCTGGATCGGAAACCCCGGGACCGCCGTGCGGATGGCCCGCACGCACTTGGCCACGTACCGTGCGCCGCGATCCGGGCCGCGTGATGTTCCGGTGGTCATCACCATCTGTGTGACACCGTCGAGCCTGACGGCAGCCTCCGCCACTTCCGCCAGCTGCTCGGGGGTCTTGACGGCCGTCGTCGTCCCTGCCTTCAGGGACTCCTCGATGGCACAGAACCGGCAGCGCTCCGATTCCCCGTACCGGATGCAGGTCTGCACCACGGTCGTTGCGAGAACCTTGGCCCCGTGCAGTTTGGCGATCTTTTCGTAGGAGACCCCATCCGCAGTGCTGAGGTCGTAGAACTTGGGCCGTCTGACGGGAACCACATCCATACCCAGGTCTGCGCCGTCGAGAAACAGCCGTCCGTTCTTGGCGAGGTAGGGGCTGTTCGGGTTGACGGGGATAGCCGCCTGCTGGCCGTTGAACATCACGTGGCCGTCATCGCTCGGGCCGGCGCCCGCCTGGCGGGAAACCGGTGCATCCACCCGCATTCCCAAAATCGCTACGTCAACCCGGGTTTTCAGCGCCGTCATGACGGTTCAGACCATGTAGGTGGAGTTGATGATGGCGCCCTTGCGCTTGTAATAGATCAGCGCGTCCTGGACGTCGAGCGGGTGGGCGGGAATGACCCCCTCGATGACGTCTTCTTCCCGGAGACCATGAAGCGCCAGCCCGAAGCGGCAGACGAAGACCCTTCCGCCTTCCTTGATAAAGGTCTTGAGCGAGTCGTTGAGGTTCTGGTTGCCCGGGAACGCGCTGTCTCCGGTGGCGGGGAAGCCCCGGGTGTCCATGACGTTCACGGCACCGGGCCCGTAAAAGTACACGGCCGATTCGAAGCCCTTGCGCAGCGCCCGTGTCGCCTGCAGGACGGCCACAAAGCTGACGGAGGATTCATGGGCAATGCCGTGGACCAGGGTGAAGTAGGATTCCCCCTCTTCCGCCTGGAAATCGGGAAACACCTTGGTCGAGCCGTACAGGCTGGTTCCCTTGGACAAGGAGGGATGGGCGATTTCGTTCAGGGACGTTTCAATGTTGGCCGCAAGTGTGGACGCCAAGTCAGACATGTTCTCTCCCGCATTCGTGAGCTCCCTGGTGGAGCACCTCTCGAGAACGAGTTAACTTGGCCGATGTTTCCGCCCGCGTCCCGTGCGGTTTCGGGTTGGTCAAAAGTGGAATTCGCAAAGGTTTCGAACCCCTCACGAAACGCCTTAGCCGCAGTCCGCGGACCTCCCTGCACGTCGTTCAGGGGACCCGCGCGTCATTGCCGGGCCCGGGAGCAGCCCGGACCCGGCAACGCCTTAGCCTTCACATTCAACGCAGTACGCGTGGCCGTTCTTTTCGCGCGCGATCTGGGAGCGGTGCCGGACCAGGAAGCAGGAGTAACAGGTGAATTCGTCCTCCGCTTGGGGGACGACCTGAACGACCAGTTCCTCGGCGACGAACTCTCCGCCCGGGACGATGGCGTCGTCCATCCCGTCGGCCTCATCCAGCTCACGGACGACGCTGCGGGCATCCGGGGCGTTGGCGGATTGCAGCGCCTCCAGGGAATTGTCCTGCGATTCCTTGACGTCGGAACGTACTTCGTCGTAATCGGTTGCCACTTGGGGGATTCTCTTTTCTGGAGTTCTTGCCTGACGGAAATGGAACCTACACCATTGCACGGATATTCCCCTGTCACGGGGACAGGGAGACGGCGTCCGAAGCTCCGTGAGGCGCGGTACAGGCTCTCGGAGCCGCGGCGGCGCCGGCGGAAGCTGTGCCTTTCATGCTTGCAGGGCGAGGTCCCTGGCCGTGGGGTCAGGCGCCCTCTGACGCCGCGGCCGTCGCCCTCAACCGTTCGCCCCGGTCCTGGGTCGTGTGGGTCGCTGCCCAGCATGCGAGCAGGTGCAGCGCGTCCGCGGAGGCGGAACCGGGCTCCGCCGGGTAGATGAGCAGTGACAGCCCGGTGTCCGCTGATAGATCCATCGCCTCGAACATCAAGTGGAGCTCGCCGACGACGGGGTGGTGGACGTGTTTGAGACCGGTGAAGTGGTGGCGCACATTGTGTGAGGCCCACCGGACGCGGAAGTCCTCGCTGCGGGTCGAGAGCTCGCCCACGAGGTCGCTCAGTCCCCGCTCGTACGGGTCGCGGCCGGCCTCTCTGCGGAGGATGGCCACCGCGTCGTTGGCTGCCAGCTCCCATTCGGGAAAAAATCGGCGAGCGCGTTCCTCCTCCAGGAAGATGAATCGGGCGAGGTTGGCCGGCCGGACCGGGCTGCTGTAGACCTCCGAGTGCAGGGCGTAGCCGAGCCTGTTGGCGGCGAGGAGGTCCAGGCGCCCGTTGCGCACGGAGGCCGGGGCCTCGGTGATCGCGTCGAGGGCGAACTGAACGCTCGGACGGATGCGGTACTGGGCGGGCCGGCGCCGCGGCTTCATGGTGGTGCCGGCGGCGCGGGCCAGGTCGAACAGGTGGCACCGTTCGGCGTCGTCGAGCTGCAGTGCCCCGGCCAGCGCATCCAGCACGCTTTCGGACACGCCGGCGAGGTTTCCCCGCTCCAGCCGGGTGTAGTATTCCACGCTCATTCCGGCCAGGGTGGCGACCTCCCCTCGGCGCAGGCCCGGCACTCGCCGTTTGCCGCCCTGCGCTGGCAATCCGGTCTGCTCCGGGCGGATATTGGCACGACGCGAGGCCAGGAACTCACGAATGTCGTTCCGGTTGTCCATGAATTAACTGTAGAACTCCCGGGGTCAGCGAGGGAGTCCCTGCCAGTACCTCTATCAGCAGGGACTCCCTCGCCTCGGTGATCCCCGGTTTCATGGGTTGTGCCCCACACCAAGCGCCGAACCCACCCATCAGCTTCCCGGGTGGCGCACAGCCCAAGAAGGAGGCCATGCATGAGTCACTGGTCGAAAGACGAGCTCCGCAGAATCGGCCACGCCGATCATGTTTCCATCGCCCCGTTCCCGGAGAACGGGAGTGCCGATGCCTGAGCAGACAACAGAACCCCAGACGATGGAACCCGTAGGCGCGACGCCTGCCCGGCATCTTGCTCGTGGCACCGGGCCGGGACGCCCGTGGCGGGTGCCCCGGCAACTCGGGTTCGTCGCCGCGTCCTGCTCCCTGGTGGGCGTTTTCGCCGCGGCGGGCACCCCGATCCCGCTCTACAACACATACCGGGCGGAGGACGGGATCACCAACGGCGATCTTGCCACCGCCGGCGTCTTCTACTTCGTTGCCGCGGCCCTCTCGCTTCTGGTGTTCGGACGGCTGTCCAACCATCTCGGCCGTCGCCCTCTCGCCCTTACCGCGCTGCTCAGCGCCGCGGCAGGGTGCCTGGTGCTCACTGCGGTGCACAGCGTTCTCCCGTTTGTGCTCGGCCGCCTCCTGCAGGGAATGGCCTGCGGTGTCGCCGCCAGCGGGCTGAGCTCCTATGTCATCGACTGCGCCCCCGAGCGGCCTCGGTGGCTGCCGGCGGTGATCACCGGCAGCGCGCCGATGGTCGGCGTGCCGGTGGGCGCACTCACCTCGGGGGCGCTGGTCCAGTACGGTCCGGCGCCCCGGGTGCTGGTCTACACGATCCTGGCCACGGTGCTCGTGCTGTGCGCGGTGATCACCGCGGTGAGCCCCGAAACCGTTCGGCGCTGCCGCGGCGCGCTGGCGTCGCTGCGTCCGTGCTTGCCCGTGCCCGCAGGGGCAGGCCGCCTCTTCCTCGCCGTCGGCGCCTCGTACGTGGGGACATGGTCCCTCGGCGGTTTCTACCAGGCCTTCGGCCCGTCGCTGGCGGCCGATCAGCTCGGGACGACGAACCCGCTCGTCGCCGCCGCGGTGTTCGTGTCGGTCATGATCCTCAACCCGATCGGCGGCCCGCTCGCCGCGCGGCTCTCGTCCGCAGCCAGCCTGCGGGCAGGCATGGTCCTCTACCTGTTCGCGCTCACAGGCATCGTTTTCTCGCTGGCCGTGGGCGCGGTCATTCCTTTCCTCATGGCGAGCCTCGTCGTCGGGGTGGCCCAGGGAGCGGCGTCCACCGGCGGCCTCCGTGAGCTGCTGTCCGCCGCACGGCCGGAGGATCGAGCGGGTCTGCTCTCGGCCATCTACCTGGTTGCCTACGGGGGCACTGCGGTCCCCGGCATCATCGCGGGCGAGTTCGCACGCTCGCTCAGCTCGTTCCAGATGGCGGTCGGTTATGCCGTGCTCGCGGCCATCGCTGCCGCCATCGCCCTCATCGCCGCACGCAGCCCCCGCCCTGGCCCCGCCATCGCTCGGCCCCGGCAAAGACCGTCCTCGGGATCACCAGAAGTGCGCCACGTCGATCACAAGGCGTGAACCGGCGTCGGGCCCCGCCAGTGTGGACACCCGGAACGGCAGGCGGGCCCGGACTCCGAGTCCGACGTTGCTGTAGCCTTCAAAGCTTCCGGCCCAGGCCACCTGCCGGAATGTCTGGTAGCCGGTTACATTCGTCAGTTCGTTCTTGTCCGCGGGGTTGTAGGTGGCCTGGCCGTTGTCGTCGTAGGCAGGGGCGTTGACCGTGAGCTGCAGGAAGGCCTGGCCCCTGAGCTGAACCGGGAACCCGGAGCCGTCCTGGACCACTTGGGGCACATAGCGCGCCGTATAACCGGCGACGGGCCCGTTGAGATCAATGACCAGCCGGTCAAAGCAGTAGTGCTGCCCCGCGCGGACGTTGGCCACCTGGGCCTGGCTCATCGCGGGATCAGTTGTGGCCAGCGAGCCCCACACCAGCCCGCAGTACGCGTCCGCAGCGGCCGGGCCGGGGGCCAGGAGCCCCAGCCCGGCGGCCATCACAACGGCTGCCAGCCAGACCCGGACCTTCTTCAACTCGGCCACCTCCTGAAGCGATCAGACAGTTCAAGCGTAAGAGCGCCGGCGCCTGCTGACGAGGACTTCGGCAGCTTCGGCACCCAACCGTTAGGCAGGCAGGCGCCTGGTCACGAGACGGGTATTCTCGCCGTCCTCCAGAGAACTACGAAGCGCCGGTACCCTGGCGGGTCCGGCGCTTCGCGTTGCCTTGCTTGTGCTCAAGGCTGTGTAGCTGGGGGTTCCTAGCCTTCGCAGTCGCGGCAGTACTTCATGCCGTTCTTGTCGCGGGCCACCTGGGACCGGTGGCGGACCAGGAAGCAGGAGGAGCAGGTGAATTCGTCAAACTGCTCGGGAACAACAATGACGGTCAGTTCTTCGCCGGACAGATCCGCGCCGGGAAGGTCGATGCCTTCTGCCGTGTCGTTCTCGTCGAGGTCGATAACAGCAGTCTGGGCGCCGCCGCCGCGGGA
>JAODMV010000183.1 GCA_025464875.1 Arthrobacter sp.
GATGGCATCGGCGAACTCGGTCGGAGTGGTGACCCTCCCCAAGGGTGTCGAGGCGGCGATATAGTCGAAGACCTCCTCCGGGGTGGCCGCGCTGGCATCCGTGGTGCGCAGCAACCCGCCCGAGACCATATTCACCGCAATATTATGTTGACCCAGGTCCTTGGCCAGAGTGCGGGTCAGCGACAAAAGAGCCGCCTTCGCTGCCGTGTAGTCGTGGTACGGGACCACCGGGTTCTGGAACAAGTTTGTGCCGACATTAATGATCCGTCCGAACCCGTGCTCCCGCATGCCCCCGAGAGCCTGCTGGGTGGTGTTCAGCGCCCCACGGACGCTGCCGGTGAACTGGGACTCGAACTCCATCCACGAGATGTCGTCCGCGCCGGAACGGGCATCGCCGTTAAAGGAGAAGGCAGCCAGTGCATTATTGACCACGGTGGTGACGGCGGAACCGAAATGCGACCGTGCCTGTTCCAGCATCGCTGCCACCTCTTCGGCATCGCTGACATCGGCCTGCACGGCAACAGCCTGGGCAGGACCATAGCCGGCGGCCAGTTCCCGGGCGGCCTCGGCACTCGTCCGGTAGTTGATGACCACGCGGGCACCCTGGGCCGCAAAGGCCTGAACAATATACTGTCCCAGACCGCGTCCCCCGCCGGTCACCAAGACGATTTGTTCTTTCAGTTCCATGGAATTCTTCACCTCGGGTAAGGCGAAAGGATGCGGTCCCGGCACCAAAACCATGGAAACCACGCAGGACATCCCTTCGCTAGTATCAACTAGATCAGGTTCAACGGGTCTCATCTCAGCCGGGCAACAAACCGCGCCCGGCACCCCGTGTCACTGGGAGCGACTATACCGACATCCCAGATCGATCTGCTCAACCAACGTGCACATCGCATCAAGATCATGCCGGGGCGGAGCGAAGCCAGGACCCATTTTCCGCAGGGTGTCGGTGACGCGGTCCATCAGGGCAGGTTCTGCCTCCCGTTCAACGGCTGGGTCCGTTCTTCGCCTGCTGTACACCTATCGTCGCGCCGGAGCTGGTTTTACGTGCCTTGGGTGTGTTCTTGCCGTGGGCGAGGGCGCTCCGGGGATGGGCACCCCGGTCACGGGCGGCGGCGAGCCGTCCGGCGACCTGAGCCTCGCTGGCAGTGCCCGCCAGCGAAGCGGCGAAAGCTTCGTGGTGTTCGGCGGAGCCGTACGCGGCGGTCGAACCGGTTTCGGTCTTCTCTCCCTGGTCTTTGAGTCGTGCGCTGTCGTCGCCGGTAACCCGGTTCTCAAGTTCACGTCCCATGCCCGCGATGCGGGCGAAGAGTTCGGCTTCCGTGCGTTCGTAGCGTTGCTCCAGCGACTGGTCTTGGGTGCCTTTGAAGCCGCCCTCTGCGAGGAGTCTAACTTCGTGCCAGTCCTTGGCGGCGTCCACGAATCCGGCGTCCTCGAAGTGGTCCTCGCCGGCGCCGCGCGTCAGTGGACGATGAGTCACACCGGTTCAAGACCAATACCATCATTACCGTGGACGACCGGACCCAACCGACCGGCTGCACACCATCGCCAGGTCACCTTGGACTTTTCACTCACCACCGTGTCCGGCGCTCATGCACAGCCTGGAAACTGGCCGGTCACCAACGGCCACGTTTCCCATGGTCTGTAAGTCTTTACTCAGCTGCTCAGTGAGCGACTGGCAGTCTGGTGCTGTGGCCGGGCTGGGGTGTGACTCCCCCATGGTATTGCCTCCGATTCCGGAGTGCGCTTGCTTGGATATGTCCGCCCCAGCCGGGCCCGGCATCGGTTCTGTCTACAGCGCTGGCCTGATTAGAAGCATGCCCACCCAGGCAACCGGGTGTGGCTCATTACAGACCTGCCACGCCGTAACCCACCGATGCACTTTCATTCCCGGCAATTAGGAGGAAAAAGATGATCGTCGCAGAGCACTTTGGCTTCGTCGCCGGTATTTTTGGCCGGCCCACAAGCCCAAGCCTTCGGCCTTGGCCTGTTCCGAAGCTGCCTCGAAGGTGCTGCTCATGGCGTAGTCCTTGCCGTAGCCGGTGCCTTGTCCGTGGCCGTGCTCGACGGTGGACTGGTTGGTCAAAGCACCATCGGCGGTCCAGACGTAGGCCAAAAGCCGGTCGTACTTGTCCTGCTCCCCCTGGGCCGGATCCATGGAAGGAATACCTGCCCGCCGTCGAGCTGGGAGCACACATACGCGGAGGCTCCCGGCCCGCCGCACTCCACCGGCGAAGCCTCTTTCACGGTCCCGGGAGTGTCCACACCGACAAGGCGGACACGGGTGGACTCGCCGTTGCAGCTGATCCGGATCGTGTCCCCGCCCACCACGCTCTCCGCCAGATACGGGCCGCCGGCATCGTAGGCAATGGCCGAAGGCTTGGGCACTGTTCAGGTCGGTTCACATGGTGCGGCCCGGAGCATTTCACCTCCGCTGTCATCCACCAGCGGTCCGGTATCAAACCGCTCGCAACCGGTCAAAAGCACGGCGGCCGCGGATGCAGGGTCCTGCTACAGCTGCCGCCCGAGCAGGGTCGTGTGCTCTTGGATGACCGGGAAGAAGCGCTCGCGCAATTCGTCGACCGAGACGCGGGCCGCCGCGGCACTGACCGAGAGAGCTGCGACGGTGGCGCCGGAGGAGTCGAAGACCGGGACCGCAATCGAGCGCAGCCCGACCTCAAGCTCCTCGTCGGTGATCGCGAAACCTGCCCTACGCGCGTCACGTACGCGTTGCGCGATCACCTCCGGGCGCGTCGGTGTGGTGGGTGTGCGAGCCACCAGCTCCACGTCTGCAAGATGCGTCGCCACGTCCTCGTCTGCGAGTCCGGCGAGGAGGACATGCCCGGTAGCAGAGGCATAGAGGGGGAGGCGTGCCCCGACGCGTACACCGGTGTTGAGCATGCGGGTTGTCTCGCTGCGGGCGACGAACAGGGAGACGTCGTTCTGCAGCACGGCCAGCGAACTTGATTCGTCGACCGCGTCTCGGACCGCGATAAGATGCGGCTGCGCGAGCTGCGGCAGCTGCGCAGTCTCCTCATAGGTCGCGCCCAGACGGAGCACGCGAGGGGTCGGCGAGAAGAACTTGCCGTCGAAGGTGACATATCCCAGATCGGTCAGTGTCATCAGGCAGCGGCGGGCCGTCGCCCGGCTCAGCCCGGTCGCTGCGGCGGCGTCACTGATGGTCAGGCGCGGTGCGAGCGTCCCGAACGCCTCCAGCACGGACAAGCCCTTGGCCAAGCCGGCCATTCCCTCCTCGCCCCTCATGGACGGCCGCTTTGACATGAAGTGATGTAGAGCACAGTATTGTCCTTAGTTCGGAAAAAATACATATGTTCGTTTTACGAACAAATCGCACAGATGTCAAGTGCTTTGTCTTGAAGGAGGATGCATGTCAGAGGGAAACAGGCCGGCGACCGCAATGGCGGAGCGCACGTGGCCCCGCTCACTGACCGAGGTGCCGTACTGGGTGTTCCAGGACGAGGAGGTCTACAAGGCCGAGCAGGAGAACATCTTTCACGGTCCGTTCTGGAGCTACCTCTGTCTGGAGGCCGAGTTGGCCGAGCCCGGTGACTTCTGCGCCACCTTCATCGGCGAGCAGCCGGTGCTGGTGACCCGGGACCACGACGGCGAGATCTATGCCTTCGAGAATCGCTGTGCTCACCGCGGTGCGCTGATCGCAATGGAGCATTACGGGCACGCCAAGGACTTCACGTGCGTCTACCATGCTTGGACCTACAACCTCCAGGGGGACCTGACCGGGGTCGCTTTCGAGGAGGGCATTAACGGCAAGGGCGGTATGGGCAAGGACTTCTGCAAGGCCGCGCACAGCCCTCGCCGGCTGCGGTTGGCCAACGTACACGGCCTGATCTTCGGCAGCCTCAACAACGACGTCCCCCAGATCGAGGAGTACCTCGGCCAAGAGATCCTCGACCGGATCGAGCGGCTGCTCGGCGACCGCAAGCCGGTCGTGTTGGGGCGCTTTACGCAGACGTTGCCCAATAACTGGAAGCTCTACATGGAGAACGTCAAGGACTCCTACCACGCGAGCATCCTGCACCTGTTCTTCACCACCTTCGGGCTCAACAAGCTGAATCAGAAGGGCGGGATCATCGTCTCGGAGAACGGCGGCCACCACGTCAGTTGGTCGGCGATCAACCGTGAGGCTGAGGCCGCCTCTCACTACAAGGACCAGAAGATCCGCTCCGACTCCGGGTACCAACTCGAGGACCCCTCCCTGGTCGACAGCTTCAGCGAGGTCGGTGACGACATCACACTGCAGATCCTTTCGGTCTACCCAGGGTTCGTGCTGCAGCAGATTCAGAACTCGATCGCGGTACGCCAGGTGCTGCCGACCGAAGTGGGCAGCACGAACCTCAACTGGACCTACCTTGGCTTCGAGGACGACTCCGAGGAACAGCAACTGATCCGGATGAAGCAGTCCAACTTGGTCGGACCGGCCGGCTACGTCTCCATGGAGGACGGTGCCATCGGCGGCTTCGTCCAGCGCGGCATCGCTGGCGCGAGCAACGAGTTCGCCACCGTCCAGATGGGTGGTGACCAGGCACTCTCCAGCGAGAGCCGGGTCACTGAGGCCTCGATCCGTGGATTTTGGAAGGTCTACCGGGCAGCGATGGGCTTCAGCATCGAGGAGGAGGCGTGATGGACGCACTCAACCTGATCAGCCGGTCGCAGGGGTTCTACGTCCGCGCGATCGACGACGGTCCAATCGAGGAGTGGCCGGAGTTCTTCACCGACGACGCGTTCTACAAGGTGACCACCGCCGACAACCACAGCCGCGGCCTCCCGGCCGGCGTCATCTGGGCCAACAACAAGGCGATGCTCAAGGACCGTGTCTCCGCGCTCAAGGACGCCAACATTTACGAGCCGCACGCCTACCGGCATATGCTCGGCCAGCCCGCGATCTTGGAAGAGGACAGGACGGGCGCGACCAGCGAGACGTCATTCCTGGTGCTGCGTGTCACCGGTAACGGGCCCACCGACGTCTTCGCCAGCGGCCGCTACCTCGACGAATACGTCTTCATAGACGGCAAGGCGTTGCTCAAGAAGCGAATCGTGGTCTGCGACAGTTCACGCATCGACACCTTGCTGGTGTTGCCGCTGTGACCCGCCTCCTCCTTACCACGGGGGACCCGAACGGGATCGGTCCGGAGATCGCTGCCAAGGCGGTGGCCGAACTCGGCGCCGCTGCGCCGGTCGTCGTCGGGGACCGGCGTGTGCTCGCCGGGCCCGCGAAGCAGGCGAATCTCACGCTGCGTGAGGCGGTCCCGGGAGCGGCAGCCTCGGTGGGGGTGTGCGACGTCGTCCACGTCGGAGCCCTCGACCCCGCCGACTTGAAAATAGGCCAGGTCACCGCTGCCGCCGGTGCAGCCACGATCGCGTACACCCAACGAGCCGTGCGCCTCGCCATGGACGGCAGCTACGCCGGTGTGGTCGCCGGCCCACACTCGGAGACCGCCATCCACCAAGCCGGGATCAGTTTCGCCGGGTACCCGCCGCTGATTGCCGAGCTCACGGGTATCCCGGCCGACCGGGTATTCCTGATGCTCGTCGGTGGCGGTGTGCGTATCGCGCACGTGACGTTGCACGAACGGCTGGCCGACGTGCTGGCGCGCCTCACCCCGGAGCTCGTCACCGAGGCCGGGCTGGCGCTGCAGTCGGCGCTGATCTCGATGGGGATCGACAACCCGCGAATCGGGGTCTTCGGGATCAACCCGCATGCAGGAGAGGGGGGGCTGTTCGGAGACGAGGATCAGCAGGTCACTGAGCCGGCCGTTGCCGCCCTGCGCGAGCGGGGACTCGACGTCGTCGGCCCGACCGGGGCCGACATCCTCCTCGGCGGCAGGCGCGACTGCGACGCCTATCTGGCGATGTATCACGACCAGGGGCACATCCCGATCAAGACGTTGGCCGGCCGGACCGCTGCCGCACTCACCATCGGCGCCGGCGCACCCTTCTCCAGCGTGGGCCACGGCCCTGCCTTCGACATCGCGGGTCGTGGCGTGGCCGACCCCAGCGCGATGCTGGCCGCGCTGCGCCTGCTCGCCCCGACCCATCAGGAGCTCTGAGATGACGTTCACCGTCACCATCATGGAGACCGACATCGTCTTCGGCTGCGACCCCGCGCAGAACGTTCTCGACGCGGCAGAGACAGCCGGCTGGGCGATCCCTTATTCCTGCCGCAAGGGTGTCTGTGACACCTGCGTCGGTAGCCTGGTCACAGGAGAGCTCGACGTGTCCGGCCGGGGGAACGTCTGCGGCCCCGAGGAGGTGCGGCTGTGCTGCGCGCGTCCGCAAAGCGACGTGGTGATCGTGCCAAAGCGGGTCGAGCAACGTACGCCGCCGGTGCGGAAGCGGTTGACGACGACCGTGTACCGGAGGCGTCAGGTCGCGCCAGGCGTGACGATCCTCGATCTGCGCTATCCCATCGGGCGGCGTACACCCTTTCGTGCCGGGCAGTTCCTCAACATCATCCTTGATGACGGCGACACCCGGTCGTACTCGTTGGCGAATTCACCGCAGCACAACGACCTGGCTCAACTGCATGTTCGACATGAGCCGGGCGGTGTGTTCTCGGCAAGGATCCTGCAGCAGTTGGAGTTCCACGACACGGTGGAGATCGAGGCACCGTTCGGCGAGTTCTTCGTCGAGGACGCTGCCGATGGCGCCGACGAGCCAATCATCCTGATGGCCACCGGCACCGGGTTCGCGCCGATGCAGTCGATCATCCTCGACCACGTCGCCCGCCGGCTCACCCGCCCCATCCACCTGTACTGGGGCGCACGCACCATCGACGACCTCTATCTGCTCGACGTCGTTGATTCCTGGACCCGGCGCTACTCCTGGCTGCGGTTCACCCCGGTCCTCTCCCGCCCCCACCCCGGCTGGGAGGGCATGACCGGACACGTCCAGAACGCCGTCATCTCCGACTATCCCAATCTGAGCACCCACCAGATCTATGCCTGTGGCAGCGAAGCGATGACCAACAGTGCAGCCGATGCGCTGGCGTCCGAACGCGGGGTGGGTCCCCTGCGGTTCCACGCTGATGCGTTCGTCTCGGTCGCCGGTGCTCCTACCGCCATCTGAGGTACGCCTCCGACGGCTCCACTCACGAGTAGAGGTACTCCATGTCTGAAACCACTCCAGCGACGACGCCGTCGCTGCATTTTCCCGGGTTCATCGACGCCCGACGTCCCAACCGATTCCAGCTCGGCACGGTGTTGCTGTGCGGCTTGGTAATGTTCCTCGACGGGTTCGACACCCAGTTGATCAACTACATGGCGCCGGCTATCACCGAGGACTGGGGCCTGTCGAAGAGCACGATGGGTTCCATCTTCTCCGCGGCGCTGGTCGGTCTGATGATCGGATACCTGCTGCTTGCGCCGCTCTCTGACAAGTTCGGCCACAAGCGCCTCGTCGTCGCTGGTGTGCTGATCTTCTCGCTCTCCACCCTCGCCTCGGTGTGGGTTCAGAGTCCCGAGCAGCTGATGGTGATGCGGTTCATCACCGGCATCGGTTTGGGGGCGGCGACGCCGAGCACCATTGCGCTGACAGCGGAGTACAGCCCGAAGCGGTTCCGAGCCAGCCTGGTGCTGGCTATCTACTGCGGTTTCTCGCTCGGGTTTGTGGCCGCCAACTACGTCGCCGACTGGCTGATCCCCGCCTACGGCTGGCGGTCGCTCTTCGTGGTCGGCGCGGTGGCGCCGCTCGCACTGGTGCCGCTGTTACTGCGGCGGCTGCCGGAGTCGATCCCCTATCTTCTGCGCCGGGACCAGTCGAGCTCTGCGTACGCGTTGTGCCGCCGGATCGATCCGGCCCTCCCGCACGTGAACGACCCGCGGATCGAGTCCACGAGCTCTCGCGCGGGCAAGCAGGTGAAGCTGCGTGAGCTCGTGTCGGGCGGTCAGCTGCTCAGCACCCTGCTGCTGTGGCTCGTCTTCGCGATCAACTTGGCGATGTTTTACGGCCTGCAGAGCTGGATGCCGACCATCCTCAGCGAGCGTGGCTACTCCGCAGCGACCCTGGCAACAGCCGCCTCGATGATCACGATCGGCGGCATCGCGATCGCGTTCGTCGTTGGCCCGGCGATGGACCGGCTCGGCGCGTTCGGTGCCCTCGGAACGCTCTATCTCGTCGGCTGCGGGTTCTTGGCCCTGATGAGCATGGTTCTCGGTGCGCCGGTCTGGGTAGTCATGATCGCGATCTTCCTGATCGGCTGCTCGGTCAGCGGTGGTCAGAAGAGCGCGATCGCCTTCGCCGCGGTCTTCTACCCCGCAGAAGTACGTTCCACCGGCGTCGGCTGGGCGCTCGGTATCGGTCGGGTCGGCGGCATCGCCGGGCCGCTCATCGTCGGCGCGATGCTCGCCGCCGGCTGGAGCCACGAGCAGCTTTTCCTCACGCTGGCCATTCCGTCCGCGGTGTGCGGCCTGATCGTCCTCTACCTCGGTCACCGCGCCAAGGTCGGGGCTGAGCACTGAGCGCGCGCAGAACCCAAGCCGGTCCTTCTGCACACCGACAGAAGGACCGGCGGTGCGACTGGGCTGGTCAGTCCTTCAGGTCGCAGACGACGGCACTCCGAAACTAAAACGACTCACTCCGACTTTTGGTCGGCACCGGAGGCCTTGAGGTGTGTCAAAGATGTGAGACAGCCGTGTAGTTTCGTCCGGCCAGTCGCTCATAGATTCCTCTGAGGGCCCGCGGCTGGTGGCCTATTGACTGTTCCGTTCGAGGGCGCTGCCGAGGATCCGGGCGCCGGCGGCGAAGGCGCCGGGGTTTGGTCCTGAGTAGTTGAGCCTGATGAACGGTCCAGTAGATTCCGCCGGGAACCACTCGGCGCCGTCGACGATGATCACGCCAGCGGTTTCGCAGTCCCGGATGAGTCGTGCGACGTCCGTCCCGTCGGGCAAGCGTGCCCACAGATTCAGTCCCCCAGCGGGGACGTGGGTGATCTGGGCCAGCGGTGCGTGTTCCCGCATACTGGCCAAGAGCAGGTCACGGCGGGATTGAAGCTGTTGTCGCAGGCCGCGCAGATGCGTCTGCCAGGCTGGCTGCGTGACTACGTCGAGTGCTGCGGCCTGGAGGAGGCCGCTGACATACATCGATTCGGCCACCCGGTCGGCCACGATGCGTTCGCGGGCAGGGCCTCGGGCGATGACGGCAGCAACGCGGATGGCCGGGGACACGCTCTTGGTCAACGAGCGGAGATAGACCACATGCCCCGAATCGTCCTGGGCGGCGACGGGCACAGCGCTGGTGGTGATGCCGAAGTCGTGCGCCCAGTCGTCCTCGACGAGGAACGCGCCATACCGGCGCACCACGTCCAGCACCTCTTCGCCGCGTTTGGCTGTCCATTGCGCGCCCGTGGGATTCGCGTAGTTTGGCTGTGCATAAAACAGGCGTGCACCCGTCTCCTCGAAGGCGCGCGCCAATTCGTCTGTATCGGGACCCTGCGCGCCACTGGGCACCGGGATGACGCGGACGCCGGCTTGGCCGGCTGCGAGGATAGCTCCCCAGTAGGTGGGAGACTCCATGAGCAGGGGCTTCCCGTTGCCCACCAGGGCACGGAAGATGGAACTGAGTCCGCTCTGGGATCCGGGCAGGACGACGACGTCGCTGGGCATTGGCGGGGTGACACCTGCAGGTGTTGAAGACCGGAGTTCCTGCGCGAACCAGGACTGGAGTTCCGGCAGTCCTGTCGCAGGCGGACGCGATACGGCTGCGTCCCCCCGTGAGGCGCGGGTGAGGGCTGCCCGCACCAGGCGCTCGGGCAGGAGTTCCCGGTCCGGATAGCCTGAGTGGAAGGCGATGACGTCATTCGGCGTGTCTCGCATCGCGGCCGAGGCCGGGCGGGCCCGTGACTGCGGTGAGCGGAGTGCCGCCGACTGCCACCCGTAGTCGGCGGGCCGCGCGGTCCGGATAGCCCGGACAAAAGTCCCAACTCCGGGCCGGCTCTCAATCAACCCCTGCGCGGCGAGGGTCCTGAGCGCGTTCTGGACTGTCACCGGGCTGGCCTGATACTGGGCCACCAGCGCCCGTGTCGAAGGCAGCCTCGCTCCTGCAGGAGCAGTCGCAATCCACTCCCTGAGGCGACCCGCAATCCGTGAACTGCTATCGTAAGTCATGAGAGACAATAGTAGCGCTACTACGGTTATTGCCCCAGTGATACTGCCGTCCCGGCGGCCACCGGGTCTCTGGTGGGGCCTTCTAGGTGTAGTTGCCTTCTCCTTTACTGTTCCGTTCACCCGCGTGGCAGTGGACGGGCTGTCGCCGTTGTTCATTGGATCCGGACGGGCTCTCGTGGCGGGCATCCTTGCGATATTGGCCTTGACTCTCACGCGGCAACGCTTTCCCCGCGGCATGCAGTGGGGACGCGTTGCCGTGGTGGCCGGCGGAATCGTCATCGGATTCCCGCTACTCACGTCCTTCGCCCTCACCTCGGCGCCCGCCAGTCATGGCGCCGTCGTCATCGCGCTCCTCCCTGCCGCGACAGCAACCATGGCTGCCCTGCGAACCCGCGAACGCCCCCGGGCAGTTTTCTGGATTCTGACAGTGGTAGGCGCGGCGGCGGCCATCACTTTCGCTTTTATGCAGTCCGGCGGCGTCGGGCAGCTGCACTGGGCGGACCTGCTGTTCTTCGGTGCTGTCGTCGCTGCGGCCATCGGCTACGCGGAGGGCGGCCTGCTGGCACGCGAACTCGGAGCATGGCAGACGGTCTCCTGGGCCCTCGTTCTCGCATCTCCTGTGATGGTGTTCCTCACCGTCAGCGCAATCGCCGAGCAGCCACCGTCCGGCACGCCTGCCCAATGGGCTGCCTTTGCCTACCTCGGGGTGGTCAGCATGTTCCTTGGATTCTTTGCGTGGTACCACGGCCTTGCCATCGGTCCCATGGCCCAGGTTAGCCAGGTCCAACTGGTACAGCCGGTCCTGAGTATCTGCTGGGCCGGCCTCCTGCTGGGCGAGAACCTGACCTGGACCACCATCGTCGGAGGAGTGGCGGTGATTCTCTGCGCCGGAATTGCCGTCCGCACCCGGCTGAACCCCGAGGTCCCGACACGGGAGGAAGGACCGTTAACCGTCACCTCCGGCGCTTAGCGCCCATAGACTTCAGAACACGTTCTGAGTTAGTGTTGGTACATGAGCGCAGCAACAAAATCACGAAAGACCCTCCAGTCTTCCAAAACCCCAGTGACATCCCAGCCCTTCAAGACCCGGACGTCGTTCCAGTCTTCTGAACTGAGCCGCTCCTCCGCTGATGTTTTTGCAGCAGCGGCAGACCACCCTGTCCGGGTCACCCGCCGTGACGGCGAATCCCTCGTGCTGATGTCCGAGAGCGCAGATGCGGCACGCATTTCACTGCTGGAACTGGCAGCCCAGCTCGTTGCAGTCTCAACAAGCACGGAGGGAACGCTTGCAGCCCGCATGAGCGACCGCTTCCCGTGGATGCTTGCCCTGAGCCCAGCTGACCAGGAGGCTTGTGCCGATGATGTCCTGGCGGCAGCGAGGGCGTCCTTTGCCACCAATCAGCCCCATCTGGCCATTGCTGAACTGACCTCCTGGCGTGAGACTGCCACGGCCATCGCAGCCGGCCTCGGCAAGGAATCTGTGGAGTGGCTCGACGACTCGGAAGCCGTCGAGCGTCCGTAGAGCATGGCGAAGAGTGAGAAGAGCGAAAAGGTTGAGCGGCCGACGAAGAAGAGTGAGTACGAACTTCGGTTTGCCTCTGTCCAGGCGCGGCGTGGCTGGACAGATCTGAAAGCCACGATCAGGAATCCCCTGGTCGATGCCTGGGATTTTCTGACGCAGACCCCTGAGCAGGTAACACCCTTCAACTACCCTCTACGCGGTGAGCTGGGTCTTGTGAAGCGTGGCGGGGCCACCCATGAGCGGTGGCAGCACAAGCCCACACTCAAGGGTGATGCCCGCATCTGGTTCTACGTCGTGGATCAAGTGGTCTTTCTTGAGCAGGTCCATACAAGCCATCCCAACGAGACCAAGAGTTGAGTGATCACGCATCCGTGCACCGCACGGCCAGCTCTGACCACGGGACGGTGTCGCACGAGCGCCCGTAAGGGATCGACTTGGGCGCTCCCGAGTCGTCTCGTAAGTGACGGTGAATTTTCCAAATTCCGGTGGCCTTGCCCCCTAGCCGCCTTTAGGAAGGATCCCGAGGTACTCGGCGGAACGTGCATGTCCTCTCACGTCTAGCCTCCAGTCGGGCCGCATAAAATTTTCTGAACTAAGGCGAAGGTACTGAACTTCGGTCACTTCCGCTGGTTTCCACGACTCCCTGAAAATCCCATTGGGCTCATAACCCAGAGATTTTGAAACACCCAGTGAAGACGAGTTCCATACCGCGGCCTCGGAAACGGCTGTATCTGCACTCAGCCAATCAAAGGCATAGAGGATGACCGCTGTTCGCATTTCCTTGCCGAGGCCTCGGCCCTGAGCATCTTGGCGGAGCCAAGAGCCCGTTGACACTGTCTTGAGTGTGCCAAACCCTTCGGCACTCAAGTCCTGACAGCCGATAAAGTTGCTGCCTCTCCAGACTCCGAAGTGGAGCGCCCACTTCTCGGGTGTCGATTCTGCACGTGCACGCCAAATTCGTCTTGCAGTGTTTGCGGGAAGATCTTCAGGACGTGCCTCGGTCCACGGATGGGAAAAAGGCATCTGCCCTTGGGGATGAATTCCAGCCGACGCGGCTTCCACGGCAGCGGGCAAGTCCGCATCTTGAAGCGGTCGCAAAACGAGACGTGGAGTGGAGAGAATTAAACCGAAGGGTGGCCACAAGGTGGCGAGGCTGGTCACGCCCTAATCCTAACTAGCCGTTGCGATGCTGAATCGACGCCCGAAGCGAGTGTGCTGCCCTTTGAAGTTTCACATCTGACTGAGAATCTCAAAGCCTCTGTGGCCCAAAACCCTTAGCCATACAAGGCAGCTGGCCCGCAGAAGTGCGGCGCCCGGTAAGGATCCTTGGGTTCTTGCGGTGATTGCAACACTTAGCGGATGGGTGTTGTCATGGCGGGATATTCGATTTATTTGAGGCCTGATCTCTTGCAGGTTTTTTGGGCCGGGATGCAGGCGGGTGATTTCA
>JAODMV010000186.1 GCA_025464875.1 Arthrobacter sp.
GGACGAAGTCCGCCTCGGCCCAGAGTGCCTCAAAGTCTGCGTGCAAGGCGTCTACTGTTTCCGCTGTTGCCAGCCCCTGACGGGACGTCTTGGTGTGGAATTCAGCCATCGGCAAACGCCGCTTCGACGCTCTCGTACGGGGTCAGCACGCGGTGCATGCTGGTGAGCTCAAGGACCATTTTGACCTGCGGCGGCACATTGGCGATGCGCAGGTCGCCGCCGGCCTGGCGCGCGATTTTCAGGCAGCCGATCAGGGCCCCGAGTCCGGACGAATCCATGAAGTCCGTGCCTGCCATGTTCACCACGACGTGCGTGCTGCCGCCGGCAACCACCAGGGCCACCATCTCGCGGAGGCGGGGGGCGGCCACCATGTTCAACCGACCCGTTCCGTTGACTTCGGCGTAGGCGGGTGTGGTTTCAACGCTGAACTGCATGGTCGTTCCTTTCCGTGGGCTCGAACCCTTTGTATTTGACGGCTTTGATGAGCACGCCCATCACGACTAGATCGAAGGCGACCCAGACGACGTTGACCAGCGTACCGATCGGTTCGGCCAAGCCCGTGGCAAGGCGGGCTATACCCACAACTGCTGCGATGACCAGCAGGACCGAGACCACGAGCTGCGGGCGGATCAGGCTCCAGCTTGGGCCGCCGGCCTGGCGGTCCTTTGGGGTGACCGCAAACCCCAGCGGGCGGCCGAACCAGACGTTGCTGGCCGCCGTCGTGCAGGCCTTGATCCAGATGGGGAACAGCGCGAGGCTGTACTGCTGGCCGCGCCAGGTGGGGATGCCGCGGCCGGCGACGGCGAACAGCAACTGGTTGACGATCATGAACGGAATGAACCGGATGAAGAAATCCGCGCTGAGGCTGCTCACGGGCAGGATCCCCAACAAGAGGTAGACGAGCGGCGCGGCGAAGTACATCAGCCGCTGGCCCCACTTAAGGCCGCGCTGCGCCAGCGGGTTTTCCCGGAGCATCACCTGGATGGTGCCCTGGGCCCAGCGCAGCCGCTGCGTCAGCATGGTCCCGAGGTCCTCGGGAGCCGCAGCCGGCACGCTGGTTTGAGAAGTCTCGGTTCTGCGGTCAGGCGGTGTATTGGCGTTTCGTGGCCTGATGGCTGGAATCGCCGCCCTGCCTGAAGCGCAAGGTCGGGATCCGGGGGCATGATGCCACAGTCTCCTGTCTGTCCGGAATGATTTAACGGCAGGCGCCGTCCCCATCGTAGCCAGGGCCGGTCTGCGGTTCCGGGCGCACGCCGGGGTGCCGGGCTTCGAGACCGTCCTCCTAAGCATGAGAGCTGACCAATGTGTCCTGGCGAGTCGGAGCACAATCACTTCAGGGTTGGCCGTAACAGCTCCTCGAAACCGTTCGGGCGCGGACGGCATGCCTTCTGCAGAGCGGTGCCGGTAAGACCCGCAACTTTGCCTTCCGGTACGTTGCGGCGGACCCGTGTCCGGGCAGGGCCATCGTGGCTTGCGGAGCCCGTCCGGCAGCCGCAGCCGGACGGCGCGGACCCGGCGCGGCTATTGCTGAGGGTATCGCCGGGAATGGACCCGGGCCAGGATTTCGACGGCGAGGATTCCGCCGAGCGAGACGCCCAGTGACACGGCCAGAAGGGCCGGTGGCGGCCATTCCAGGCCAAAGAACTCCTGGAAGACGGGGACCGTGAGCACGACGGCCAGGCCGGCGTACATGGCACCGATGATGGCCGCCCGCTGCAGGTTCAGCGGCCGGGAAACCGCCGTCAGTATCCACAGGGCCACCAGTGAGAGAGTGAGGACGGATGCGGTCCTGGCCGCCTCGGCCGTGGAGCCGCCGGTAAGGGCGGAATAGACGTTGAGGGCGAGGACCGCGGCGGCGACGGTCAGTCCGGCGGGCACAGCGAACGTCAGGGAGCGTTTGAGGAATCCTGAGGTGTAGCGGCGGGTATTGGGCATGAGGGCGAGAAAGAAAGCCGGGATCCCGATGGTGAGACCGTCGGTGGCGGAGAGCTGGCGCGGCAGGAACGGGAAGGCCCACAGCAGTGTTCCGAAGACTACCGAGAGGGCGATGGCGTAGGCCGTCTTGGTCAGGAACAGCATCGAGACGCGCTCGATGTTCGCGATCACGCGCCGGCCCTCCGCGACGACCCCGGGAAGCCGGTCGAAGCGGCCGTCCAGGAGCACGAGCCGGGACACGGCCTTGGTGGCGGCCGCGGCGGAGCCCATGGCGATGCCGATGTCCGCCTCCTTCAGGGCCAGGGCGTCGTTCACTCCGTCACCGGTCATTGCCACGGTGTGTCCGGACCGCTGCAGGGCCCGGACCATGTCCTTCTTCTGGGCCGGGGTGACCCGTCCGAAGACGACATGGTTCTCCAAGACCTCGGCCAGCAGGTCCGGATCCTGGGGCAGGCGGCGGGCGTCGTAGCCGCCGTCCGTGTCCAGTCCCACCTCACGGGCCACGGCGGCGACCGTGCGGGGATCATCACCGGAGATGATCCGCAGGCCCACGCCCTGCTCACGGAAATACGCCAGGGTCCGGGCGGCATCCGGGCGCACCTTTTCGCGGAAGGTGAGCAGGACGGCCGGGACCGGGCCGGCCGGCAGCTGTGCCGCCGCCGGATCGTCAACGGGCAGTGTCCCGGGCGCGTGGGCCAGTACCAGGGTCCGCAGCCCGGCCGAGGCCAGGGCCGCTGCCGCGGTCAGGGCCGGTGCCGTGTCCGGCGCGCCGGCTGCCAGCACCAGCTCCGGGGCGCCGAGCACCCAGGTCCCCTCCGCGCCGTGGTCTTCGCCGAAGCTGACCGCGCTCCACTTCCTGGCCGAGGAAAACGCAACCGCCGAGACGGGACGGAGGCCGCCGTCAGAGGGGAAGGCCTCTGCCAGGCAGCGGGCAGTGGCATTGGCATTGGGATCGGCGCCGAACCAGCCCAGGGCTTCCTCCCAGCCGGGTGCCGGACCCGCCCCGGCTTTGTGGACGGCGTCGAAGACGATCCTGCCCTCGGTGAGGGTGCCGGTCTTGTCCAGGCAGAGGACATCGACCCGGGCGAGGCCCTCGACGGCCGCCAGCTCCTGGATGAGGACTTTTTCACGTGCCAGCCGGACGCCTCCGACGGCGAACGCGACGCTGGTCAGCAGCACCAGGCCCAAGGGGATCATGGCGATGACGCTGGCGACTGCGCCGACGGCACCGGTTCTCCAGGCCCCGGTGCTGATGGCCTGTTCCCAGCCGCCGTTGGCCTGCATCTGCCCGTTGACGACGAGGGCCATGACGGGCAGGAGCGCCCATGTGATCCATCGCAGGATTCTGTTCAGGCTGTTGCGGATTTCGGAGTCGACCAGGGAAAAGCGTTTGGCCTCGGCGGTCAGACGGCTCGCGAAGGAGTCGGCGCCGACGCGGACCACGCGTGCTCTGCCTTGCCCGGCAACGACGCTGGAGCCGGAAAGCACTTCCGCGCCCGGGCCCTTGTCCACCGGGTCGGATTCACCGGTGAGCAGCGATTCATCTATTTGAAGGCCCTCGCTCTCGAGCACGGCAGCGTCCGCGCCCACCTGGTCCCCGGTACGCAGCACGAGGACGTCATCGCGGACGACATCTTCCCTGGCGATGTCCTGGACGGCACCGTCGCGGAGCACCCGGGCGTACGGGGAGTCGAGTACAGCGAGCCGGTCCAGGGACCTTTTGGCCCGGTATTCCTGCACGACCCCGATGACGGCGTTGCCGACCGCGGCAAATCCGAAGAGCGCGTCCCGCCACTCGCCCAGCAGAAGCAGCAGCACGAAGCTGCCGGCCACGATGGCGTTGAACATTGTCAGAACGTTTGCACGGAAAATCTGCCACAGGCTCCGGCTGGAATCATCCGATACCCGGTTCCCCAGACCCGCCAGGACTCGTTCCTTCACGGCCCCGCCGGACAGCCCGGACCGGACAGGGGAGTTCGCTTCGGGCCGGCGCGGGGCCCGTTTCCGGCTCACGTGCCGTTCCCGCGCCCGGTGATGGAAGCGGCCACGGTTGCGCGCTGGCAGGACGGCCCTGGCCGCCTCACGCTGCTGCTCTTCTGTCATGCATCATGGTCCCACGGAGCCGCGATACCGGGTCTGGCCCCGTTCCAAGGCGTGGCCGGCGCGCCCTGAGGCCCTTCTGTGGACGCCGCCGGCTGGGCAGCCGGCTCTCCCGCGCCCGCGTGCGGCTATTCCTTGATGCC
>JAODMV010000216.1 GCA_025464875.1 Arthrobacter sp.
TCCGGCCGCCAGTCGCTGTACGAGTACTTCTTCTTCGGTGATCCGGTCCGCATGGCCGGGGCCCTGGTGAACAGCTACAACCGCGAGCCCGTCCGGGCCAGGGTGCGCGAACTGCTCACCCGCGCGGACTGACCCAGCAACGAAGTTTCAATGACCTCAACTTCCACCGTCGATTCTGCGGCGGGCCCCAGCAGCAAACATGAGGAACGCAAGGTCCTCGCCGGGACGCTGGTCGGGACCACCATCGAGTGGTACGACTTCTTTATCTTTGCCCAGTTGACAGCGACGTTGCTGTCGCCCCTGTTCCTCGCCCCCTTGAACGCCTCCAACCCGGGCCTGGCGCAGATCCTCTCCTTCGCCCTCATCGGCATCAGCTTCCTGTTCCGCCCCCTCGGCGCCATCATCGCCGGCCACCTCGGGGACCGCCTCGGCCGCAAGGCCATGCTGGTCTTCACCCTCGTCATGATGGGTGCCGCCACGTCGCTGATCGGCGTGCTGCCGACGTACGAGCAGGTCGGCGTCTGGGCCCCGATCCTGCTGATCACCCTGCGCGTCATCCAGGGCTTCTCCGCCGGCGGTGAATGGGGCGGCGCGGCCCTGATGGCCGTCGAGCACGCTCCGCTGAGCAAGCGCGGCGTGTTCGGGGCGTACCCGCAGATCGGCGTCCCGATCGGCATGATCCTGGCCACCGGCCTGCTGTTCTTCCTCAACACCAGCATGTCCAAGGAAGACTTCGCCGCCTGGGGCTGGCGCGTGCCGTTCCTGCTCTCGATCCTGCTGATCGTCGTCGGCTACCTGATCCGCCGCGCCGTCGCCGAGAGCCCCGTCTTCAAGGAGATGGCGGCCCGCAAGGAAGAAAGCAAGGCCCCGCTGGGCGAGCTGGTCCGCAAGCACAAGAAGGCCGTCCTCTACTCGACGCTGATCTTCATCGGCAACAACGCCGCCGGCTACCTGCTGATCGCCTTCTTCATCTCCTACGCCACCAGGACCCTGAAGATGCCCACCCCGCAGATCTTGCTGGCAACCACCCTGGCGTCCTTCGGCTGGCTCATCTTCACCCTGGCCGGCGGCTGGCTGTCCGACAAGATCGGCCGGGTTAAGACCTTCCTGGCCGGCTACGCCATCGTGTTCGCCTGGATGATCCCGATGTTCGCCCTCATCGAAACCAAGAACATCGTGCTGTACGGCATCGCGCTGTTCGTCCTGACCATCGGCCTGGGCCTGTCCTACGGCCCGATGTCCGCCATGTACGCCGAGATGTTCCCGGCAAACGTGCGGTACTCGGGCATCTCGATCGGCTACGCCTTCGGCTCCATCCTGGGCGGCGCCTTCGCGGCGACCATCGCGGAATCGCTGCTGCAGAGCACCAAGTGGACCGGTTCCATCGGCATCTACATCATGATCCTGTGCGTCATCTCCGCCGTCGGCGTCCTGCTGGCCAAGGAGACCAAGGGCCGTCCGCTCGGCGTCAGCATCCACCACTGAGGCTGATGCCCTGAACGGCAAGCACGTCGCTTCCCTGACGAGGAGGGGCAGCTAGTCCGTTTCCCGGTCCGTCCGCGCCCCGAGCAGGTGCATGACGTCGGCGTCGTGCACCTGCTCGAACGTCCGGTAATAGCTTCCGACGGAGCGGAACCTTCCGGGGATATGGAGGCTGAAAACGCCGCCCGTGAGCCGTTCCAGGGCGGTCTGCGCGTGCAGGGAGGCGAGCGGTACCGCCACGATGACGGTCGCCGCGCCGGCCCCCCGGACCGCCTCGACGGCGGCCCGCATGCTCGCTCCCGTGGCCACGCCGTCGTCGACCAGGATGACCGTCTTGCCCTCGAAATCGTGCGCGGCGCCCGGATAGCCCTCCGCCCGGCGCTGGAGCTCCGTGCGGCCGAGGCTTTCGACCTGCTCCAGCGACGACGCGGGGATGCCCAGCTCGAGGAGCCGGGCCATGAACGGACGGTTGAGGATGCGCACCACGGTGCCGTTGGACCAGACCAGGGCGCCGAACGCTGTTTCCTCCTGGCCCGGGACCCCCAGTTTGCGGACGGGCAGCGCACCGAAGGGCAGCTGGAGCTCCTCCGCGACGGCAGCGGCCACGGGCACGCCGCCGCGGGCCAGGCCCAGGACCACGGTGTCCGGCCGCCCGCGGAACTGGGGGAGGACCTCCGCCAGCCGCCGGCCGGCCTCCTCGCGGTCTCTAAAGCGCATGCCCATCGGGATCCTCTTCCGTCCGGCCCCGGCTGCCGGGGCCAGCCTACGACCGCTGCGGTTTAGACGCCCAGGAAACTGACGGCCGCCTGTTTGAACGCTCGGCTCGTGACGGCATTGGTGTGGTTCCGGCCCGGCAGCACGAGCTGCTCGACCATGGCGCCGGCTTTGGTGCCCAGGCCGGCAAGTTCCGGCAGGGAGGCGGCGCGCTCGTCGTTCTCCCCGGCCACCAGCAGCATGGGCATGTGCGGGACGGCCTCGGCGGGATCGAACGGCTCGCTCTTGATCGCCTCCACCAGGGAAAGCAGCGCGAAAATGTTGTTGCTGGGAAGCCCCTGGGCCATCCTCAGGAGCCAGGCGGTGGATGCGTCGGCGATGGGCGTGCCGTCGGCAAGGTAGCGCTGGGCGGCGACCAGGTCGAATTCGGCCAGCGGGTCGGCCACGTTGGGGCCGCCCAGGACCAGCCGGTGAATCAGCTCGTGCTGGGTGGCACCGAATTCCCAGGCCAGCCGGGAGCCGAGGGAATAGCCGATCACGTCGAGCCCGCTGGATGGGTCGCCGTCGCGCAGTGGCCGGGCGCCGGCGTCCACCGCTATCTGCAGCAGGTCCGCGCGGATCCGGCTGGGCGCATAGGAGTCCATGTCCTCGGGGGCGCCGCTACGGCCGTGCCCGGGCAGGTCCACGGTGACGACGCGGCGGCCCGCATCGAGCAGGGACTTGACCCAGCCGCTGTCTTCCCAGTTGAGCTTGGAGGAGGAGGAGAAGCCATGCAGCAGCAGCACGGGGCGCAGCCCGGCATCCGCCTGCGGCTCGTGCACCCCGACGTACAGCTGGGGATCGGTGCCTTCCACGGTGTGGGAATGCAGTTCGCCGGTGTGTCTGCCGCTCATGGTGTCAGTCCTCATCAAGTACGGCGCTCAGGCGGACCCGGCGCTTCGGTGCGTCTTCGTGCGGAACCGTGCCCACGATGCCGGCGGTGTTGTCCGGCACCTCGAACACAATCAGGGGCTCGCCGACATTGATTTTGTCACCGGGCCTGCCATGGATACGCACCACTCTACCTGCCTGCGGGCTGGGCAATTCGACGGCTGACTTGGTGGTTTCCACCTCCACGAGGGACTGGTTTCGCTCCACCTGCTCGCCCGGGGAGACCAGCCATTCCAGCACGGTGGCCTCGATCAGGCCTTCGCCGAGGTCGGGCAGCGGGAAGGAAATTTCAGCCACGTCGGTACTCCAGTACTCGCTGGATGCCAAAGAGGATCCGGTCAATGTTCGGGATGTATTCGTCTTCGAGTTCGCCGGCGGGATACGGGACGTCGAAACCCGTCACGCGCTCCACCGGCGCCTTGAGGGTGTCGAAGCAGCCCTGCGTGATCAGCTGCGCCACTTCGGCGCCCAGTCCGGAGGTCAGCGGCGCTTCATGGACGACGACGGCGCGGCGCGTCTTCCGCACCG
>JAODMV010000229.1 GCA_025464875.1 Arthrobacter sp.
GGCCATCATCGGCGGCGGCGCCGTCGCGGGCACCGAGTGGGGCGCGGCCTTCTTCCACCTGGACAAGGTCACCATCGCCTGGGGCATCATCGTCTACGGCTTCATCGCCGCGATCCTTCCCGTCTGGCTGCTGCTGGCACCGCGTGACTACCTCTCCACCTTCATGAAGATCGGCGTGATCGTGATGCTGGCCCTGGCCATCATCGTGGTCCGTCCCGAAATCACGGTTCCGGCCTTCAGCGAGTTCGCCAGCCGGGACAACGGACCGGTCTTCTCCGGCGCGCTGTTCCCCTTCCTCTTCGTCACCATCGCCTGCGGGGCGCTATCCGGCTTCCACTCCCTCATCGCCTCCGGCACCACCCCGAAGCTGATCGAGAAGGAACGCCAGACCCGCCTCATCGGCTACGGCGGCATGCTGATGGAGTCGTTCGTGGCGATCATGGCCCTCGTCGCAGCGATCTCCATTGACCGCGGCCTGTACTTCGCCATGAACGCGCCGGCCGCTCTGACCGGCGGCACCGTGGAGACCGCCGCGCAGTGGGTCAACAGCCTGGGCCTGGCCGGTGTCAACGTCACCCCGGACTTCCTCGCGCAGACGGCCGCAAACGTCGGTGAAGAGAGCATCGTCTCCCGCACCGGCGGCGCCCCCACACTGGCCCTGGGCCTGGCCCACATCATGCAGCAGTTCATCGGCGGCACGGCCATGATGGGGTTCTGGTACCACTTCGCCATCATGTTCGAGGCCCTGTTCATTCTGACCGCCGTCGACGCCGGCACCCGCGTCGCCCGCTTCATGCTCCAGGATTCCATCGGCAACTTCGTGCCGAAGTTCAAGGAACACTCCTGGCGTCTGGGTGCCTGGCTGTGCACCGCCATCATGGTGGGTGCCTGGGGCGCCGTGCTGCTGATGGGCGTCACCGATCCGCTGGGCGGCATCAACACGCTGTTCCCGCTGTTCGGCATCGCCAACCAGCTGCTGGCCGCAATCGCGCTTTCGGTCTGCCTGGCCATCGCGGCCAAGCGTGGATCCTTCAAGTACCTGTGGATCGTGGCGCTCCCGCTGGCGTTCGCCGCCGTCGTGACCATCACGGCCAGCTTCCACAAGATCTTCTCGCCGGTGCCGGCCGTGGGCTACTTCGCCAACAACGCAGCCTTCTCCAAAGCCCTCGCCGACGGCAAGACCTCCTTCGGCACTGCCAAGACCGAGGCCGCGATGGAAGCCGTCGTCCGCAACACCATGATCCAGGGCTGGCTGTCCGTGATCTTCGTGGTGCTCAGCATCATCGTGATCGTCACGGCCCTGATCGCCACGGTGAAGGCCTTCCGCAATTCAGCGGCCGGCATCGCCAACAAGGACCACGAGGACCCGGCCGTGCCGTCCCGCGTTTACGCGCCGGCGGGGTTCATTCCGACGCCCTCCGAGCGGGAGCTGATGGCGGAGTGGAACAAACTTCCGGCCGATCAGCGCTTCGAAAAGGCCGCACACCACTGATGAGGGATGGGAAATGAACGCCGTCGTCGAGGGGTTCCGGGGCTTCACCCGGTATCTGGGCGGGGTGATGGGTGCGGACGCTTACGCGAAGTACCTGGAACACCACTCCGCCTCGGGACACGACGGTCCGCCGATGACCGCGCGGGAATTCTGGCGCGACCATACGGACCGCCAGGACGCCAATCCACAGGGCCGGTGCTGCTGACGTGACGGCCCCCGGGGCGCCGTCGGGCTTTGAACAGGCCGACGGCGCCCCCGGCTTTTAAGCTGGACCTCCGGTCCTGCCGGTCAATGGAGCTGACCGGCTGGGGCAGCGGCTAGCGGCTCGTGAGAGTATGAAACCATGAGCGATCCGAAAGATACTCAGCCCAGCGAGGATGCCCCGGTGGAGGGCACCACCCTCGACGGCGAGGCCCCAGCACCCACGCCGCCGGACGCCGAAGCCAGCGGCCGTCCGAAGGGCGGCGGCCTCCAGGACCTGGTGGACGAGCCCGCCAAGGTCATGCGGATCGGCACCATGATGAAGCAGCTCCTGGAAGAGGTGAAGTCGGCGCCGTTGGATGATGCCGCGCGGGAACGCCTCGCAGCCGTCCACGAACGCTCCATCAAGGAACTCCAGGGTGGGCTTTCCCCCGAGCTGGTCCAGGAGCTCGAACGGATCCATCTGCCGTTCCCCGAGAACAAAACCCCGTCGGATGCGGAACTGCGGATCGCCCAGGCCCAGCTGGTCGGCTGGCTCGAAGGCCTCTTCCATGGCATCCAGACGGCTATCGCGGCACAGCACGCCTCCCGCGAGCAAATGTTGACGCAGATGCAGCTCCGCCAGCTGCCTCCGGGTACCGTGATCGGGCCCGGCGTCATCATCGGGGCGAACGGCGAACCGCAGCGCGCCGCTGCGCCCCAATCCGGGGCGGTCCCCTCACAGCCTCCTGCACAGCCCCTGGATCCGGACCATGGCCCCGGCCCGTCTCTCTAGTCATGCCTTGGGATTCTTCAGCGCCGCCCGGCAGGGACGGAAAGACGACGCCGAACTCGGCAAGGGCCTCTGGCGGCGTGCCCACGACCGCTTCCACCGGGGGCTGGACCGCTACCATCAGGTCCTTGAGGGTGTGGAGGACGAAGCTCTCTATGCCGAGCTGGTGGAAATCGCAAATGAGCTGGCCGCCCTCTCGGCCCGGGTCCGGCGGATCTGCGCGGAGGCCCAGCAGCGCTCACCCAGCGACGGCCTCGACATCCCGGGGGCGCTGGCAGGAGTCCACCGCGCCCTGTCCACGGCGGGCAACTCCCTGGCCATGACGGCGGAAGCGGCGGCGATGCTCCGGCTTGCCGTCGGCCCGGTTCCCGTGGGGGCGGCGTCCGTTCGCAGGCGCGCCGAAGCCGTACTGGAACAGGTCAGCGACGCCGAACGGCGGCTGGCGGAGGCCGACGCGGGGGAGCGCGAATCGGGCTGAGCGGTACCCCCGGTTCCATTCCCGGTTACGCGCCTAGCTTAGCCTCGGCCAAACACTGGCCCGACCGCAGCCAGCTTGGCAGGATGAAGGAATGACACTTTCTCCTGATCTGACTTTCAATGACGGCAACACCGTTCCCCAGCTCGGCTACGGGGTCTGGCAGGTTGAAGATGACGTGGCCGAGAAGGTGGTGGTCCAGGCGTTCGAGGCCGGTTTCCGCCACATCGACACCGCCAAGATCTACGGCAACGAGGCAGGCGTGGGACGGGCGATCGAGCGGTCCGGGCTGAAGCCGGAGGACATTTTCGTCACTACGAAGCTGTGGAACGCGGACCAGGGCTACGAGTCCACGCTGAAGGCCTTCGAGGAGTCCCTGGAGCGGCTGGGCCTCGAGACCCTGGACATGTACCTGATTCACTGGCAGCAGCCGAAGCAGGACAAGTACGTTGACACCTGGAAGGCGCTCATTGAGCTCCAGAAGCGCGGACGCATCAAGTCCATCGGCGTCTCCAACTTCAGCAAGGAAGGCCTGCAGCGCCTGATCGACGAGACCGGCGTTGTTCCGGCGATCCACCAGA
>JAODMV010000230.1 GCA_025464875.1 Arthrobacter sp.
GGCGGTCTTGCACTCGCGTTGGGGATCTTCGGCTGCGGCGCTGCACCCATGGATACCCGTTGTCGGAGTGCCGATACCAGTCCAGGACGCCGTCGTGCACGCTGAGCACTTTCGACGGGTAGTAGCCGGATTTTCCGCCGCTCTTTTTGCCCCGCGGTGTCTGGCGTTCCATCCCTATGGCCCGCGCTCCAACGATCCTTGTAGGGGTCACCAGGGAAGCCACCCAGACGGCGTCGCCGGCGGAAAATTCCTCCTCGAAAACCTGCTTCCAGCCGGGCAGATCGCCGCCCTGTTTCGACTCGGGCGCTTCGGGCTGGGCAGCTGCTGCAGCCCGGGCCGGAGCGGTGGAGGAACCGGAGGCAACGAGCCTCAGGACGACGGCGGGAAGGGGTACATGCAGGAACATTGGCAGGCGCCGGGGGCGCTTGGGGGCGGCGCTTCCTCGATCGGGTATCCGCATGAGGTCAGTGGGGCATGACGGCCGCACGGGTTCAACCGATTTTCGCGGGGGCGGCGGCAGGGGCAGTCGTCTGCCGTCCGGACGCAGCATTGAAGCTTCAATAAAGCCCAAGGTTTATGAAAGGTCCCGGGCCGAAAATTTAACCCTGGGGTATTTCACTAGATTGCCTACAACTAACCAGCGATGGTGATGGGTCTATCTCCCAGGGTGGGGGGCGGAGGCGCTGCAGTTGTGGCGAGCAGACTACGTCATTGAGTGGTGAGGCCAGTGTCCATCCCGAATCTCAAAGCAAATGTGCGCCCCCAGACGACGCCTCCGCCGGCAAGCCCCTCCGTCAGCGTGGTCATCCCCACGCTGAATGAGGCGATGAACTTACCGTGGGTGTTTCATCGCATGCCCTCGTATGTGGACGAGGTAGTGATAGTCGACGGCCGTTCGCTCGACGCCACCGTCGATGTTGCCCGGGCGCTACGGCTCGACGTCGTAGTAGTCGCCGAGCCTCGGTCCGGAAAAGGCAACGCGGTTCGCTCCGGATTCGCCGCCGCGTCCGGCGACATCATCGTCATGCTCGACGGGGACGGGAGTATGGACCCACAGGAGATTGGCTGGCTGGTCACGCCACTCCAGCACGAATACGACTTCGTCAAGGGCTCGCGCTACGTGACCGGCGGCGGCTCCGACGACCTCACCTGGCTACGCAGCAGTGGAAACCGCGTGCTGACGGGGCTGGCCAATGCCATGCTCCACAGCAACTACTCCGACCTCTGCTACGGCTACATCGCGCTGCGCCGTGAGTGTGTTGACATCCTGGAGCTGAAGTCGGACGGCTTCGAAATCGAGACTGAACTGATCGTGCGGGCCGCCAGGGCCGGCCTTCGTATTGCCGAAGTTCCCAGCCACGAGCTTTCGCGCATATCCGGCAAATCAAACCTGCACACCTTCCGCGACGGCTGGCGCGTGCTGCGCACCCTCGCGCGGGAGCGCGTAAGTTGGGAGGCGCCCACGGCCGGAGCCCGCCCCGAAGCTCTGCGGCGGGTGAAATACAAGTACCCCAGCGCCGGGTTCCCCCACACCCCCACGGACCCCCGGAATGTTCTGGGCCTGCGGACGGGCGATTAAGATGTCCCCGGCTGCAGGGTTGCCTGCTGTTTCGGTAGTCATCTGCTCCTACACCGAGGAGCGGTGGGATACCTTGATCGGCGCCTTGGATTCCGTCCGCGCCCAGACCGTCACCGCGCAACAGACGATCGTCGTCGTCGACTACAACATGGATCTCTACAAGAGACTCATCTTCACGGTGCCGGACGCGGTGATCGTCGAAAATACCGGCGCCAAAGGCCTCTCCGGCGCCCGCAACACCGGAGCGGCGCTGGCCAACGGCGAGATCGTGGCCTTCCTCGACGACGATGCGGCGGCGGCGCCGGACTGGCTGGCGCGGCTTGCAGCACTGTACGACGATCCTGACGTGCTGGCGGTGGGCGGCCGCGTCGAACCGGTCTGGGAGGCCCGCCGTCCAGGCTACTTCGCGGAAGAACTCGACTGGCTCGTCGGCTGCACGTACCGGGGCATGCCCAAAGTCGCTGCTGAAGTGCGCAATGTCATCGGGGCGAACATGTCGTTCCGCGCCGACGTCCTCAACCGCGTCGGTGGTTTCAACACGTCGCTGGGTCGCCAGGCGACTGTTCCGCTGGGGTGCGAAGAGACGGAGCTATGCATTCGGGCTGTGATCGGCGCGCCTGGTTCCCGTGTCGTCTACGAGCCGGCCGCTGTCGTTTACCACCACGTCCGCGCAGAGCGGGGCACCCTGCGATACATGCTGTCGCGCTCCTGGTCGGAGGGGATCTCCAAGGCGCAGGTGAGCAGGATGGTCGGCCACAAGCGGGCCCTGGGCCCGGAACGGCGCTATGTCCGGCAGGTTCTACCGCGAGCGGTGTTCGCCGGAACCCGGGATTGGATCCGGGGCCATGACTCCGCCGGACTAGGACGGGCTGGAACCATCATCGCAGTGCTCGCGGCCACCGCCGGCGGATACCTGCGCGGCCGCGGCCAGACTCCCGCGCCCGCGCCGCTGAAACCCAGCCCGGCGGCACCGGAGGACCTTTGGAGGGAAGTCCAGTGAGGCACACAGATCATGCGCATGGCCGGTCAGTTGCCGGAGCGACCGCGCCGAACCCAGGGAGCTCCGATCATGAGCCAGTCTGACCGAGACGTGAAGCCTCCGATCGGCGCATCTGTCGGAGCCAGCTTCGACGTGCATGGCGTCGTGGGCATCGAGGTGGAACCCGGGACGCCAGGCGAGTCGCAATTGCGGGACATGCTCGCCCCCTTCCTCGGGGTCTCGCACGCCCCCAGGCGGATAACCGTCGGCGGAAAGGTCTCGCGGGCCTCCGGTCGGTCGCACGCCGAGAATGCCTACCGTTTCACCGGAGAATCATTGTTCATCCACGCGGACCGGGTCCAGATCCTGCAGACGCCGGACGGATACCGGGTCGAAGGTGCCGGCGAGCTGTTGACCGCTGTAATCCCTTTGCTGGATCGTCTCTGCGTGCAGGAGGAGGCCGCGATGATCCACGCCGCGGTCGTGGACTTCCGTGGCTCCGGGGTCCTCCTGCCGGCCTGGGGAGGCGTCGGCAAGACCAGCACGGTGGCGAAATTGGTTGCCATGCGGGATGTGCGGTTCATGGCTGATGACTGGGCTTTCATGGGGGGCGGCGGAATGCTCCTGGGCTATGCAAAACCGATGTTCCTCAAACCGCACCACCGGACCATCTACCCGGAGCTGTTTCGCGGGACCCGCAAACCGTTGGCACCGGGCTGGCTTACAGCCCCTGTGGCCAATCTCGCGACGGCCGTGCATCCGGTGATTGTGCGCTATCCGAAAACCGCAGCGTTCACCAGACGCTGGTCCCCCGAACACCGGATGGTGCAACCGGAACGTGTCTTCGGGTCGAACCGAATCTCGTCAGCGGCGCCCGCTCAGCTGGCCATCTTCCTGGAACGCTTTGACGGCGCTGATGCACGGCTGGAAGCACGCAGCACACAGTGGATGACGTCCCGCATCGTCGGCAACTTCCATTCCGAGTTGCCGATGGTTTCGCGTCGGCTCGTCGAGGCCCTGGGTGCTACGGGTCTTGTCCCGCTGGAGGAGCATTTCGGGCAGAAGGCCGCTGTCGTGCGGCGAGCGCTGGAGGACGTGCCGTGCTACTTGCTTCGCTTGCCGGCCGACTGGTCCGCGGACCGTGCCTCTGACTTCGTCGCGCAACTGGTCCGCTCCAGGCTCGACAAGTGAGGTGAGGCCGCGTGAGCGATCTCAGGGTGTCGGTCGTAGTGCCCGCGCGCAATGCCGCCGCCTGGCTGGGCGAATGCCTGGAATCCATCGACCGCCAGCACCCGCACGAAATGATCGTGATCGACGGGTGCTCGACGGACGACACGATCAGGATCGCCCGCTCGTTCGGGGCGCGCGTGATCTCGGACGAGGGCCGAGGCCTGCCGGCCGCGCGGATGCTGGGCGTCCGGAACGCCAGCAGCGACGTCGTCGCCCTCATCGACGCCGACGTCGTACTTCCGTCTGGCAGTTTGGAGCGGCTCCTGGACGAGTTCGAGAGCGGCGGATTTGATGGGCTGCAGTTCGGGCTGGCCAGCGAGGCCGATGGCCCGGGCTACTGGGGAGCGGCGCTGGCATGGCATCACAACCACAGCCGCGTGCGCACCTGGTTCGGGGTCTGCGCCACCCTCATGCGCCGGGACGTGCTGCTGGCCATGGGGTTCGACGACAGTTTTCGTTCCGGGGAAGATATCGAATTAAGGATCCGGCTCGAGCAGGCCGGGCACCGGCTCGGCGTTTCCCGCTCCACCGTGGTCAGGCACCGCTTTGCCGACACCTTTGACTGCGCCCGCGACCAGTGGCTCCAGGATGGCGCCGGGATGGCCCGGACCATACGCAAACACCCGGCCCGCGCCGGCTGGCTGCTGGCGCTCCCGTTGCTGGCATCGGTCCGCGGTGTGGGCCTGTCCCTGGCACGCGCACCGCGTTACGTGCCTTACTGGGTCGGCTTCCTGCTCTACAACTACCGCGCCATGTTCGGCGAGATCCTGCGTCCCGCGAACCGCACTCTCTCCGTCGGAGGGAATGCCGCCTGGCTGGCCGCGGCCCGGGCGGCTCCCATGGCGGTGGGTTTCCTGTTCTGGGCGCTGGCTGCCCTTGTGCTTCCTCCAGCGCAAATAGGTCTAGGTTCTGCGGTTGTGTCCGCAGCCCTCCTGACCGTGCAGTTGGGGATGCTGGGCGTCGGGCCCGCCACGCTGACGCTGCTGCCCGCCGAAGCCGACGGGGGCCGCCGGCTCATAGCCACCAGCCTGCTCACCGTGGGTACGTTCTCGCTCGTGGCGGCGGGAGTACTGGCCTCGGTTACCCACTCGCTCGGTTCCGGCGTGGGCGAGGCATGGAACGAGCCGCTGGTAACGGTCCTCTTCCTTGTCACGGCTCTCTGCGCCGCCTGCGCATATCAACTCGACCATGTCGGCGTCGCGCAGGAACGCGCCGACCGCACGCTTGTGCGTGGCCTGATGCAAAGCGGGGTGCAGCTCGCGTTCCTGGCCGGCGCGTTCGCCGTCGGAATCCACGAACTGACAGCCGTGGTCGGCGCCGTTGCGGCCGGCGCGTTGGCCAGTGTGCTCCTGGGACTGCACCAACTCGGCCGCGCAATGGTCTCCCCTGATTGGAGACATGGTCTCCGCCCCGGCCCGGCCCTGAGACTCTTGAAGCCCGGGCTTCCGAACCACGCGCTCATGCTTGCAGACCGCGCGCCGGGCTACCTGTTGCCGCTGATCGTCGCCACGGCCCTCGGCCCTGCGGCGACGGCGTCGTGGTTCATTGTGTGGATGATGGCCTCGGCGGTGTTCTTTGTACCGCAGTCCGCCGGATTGAGCCTCCAGACGGCCTTGGCCGGCACTCGTTCGAAGCCCGGACTGGTCGGATCGGCGATCCGAGCCAGCCTCCTGCTCACCCTTGCGGCCGGACTGGTCCTGATCGTTGCCGGCCCCTTCCTCCTCCGCGTCCTCGGTCCGCAGTACGCCTCCGCATGGGTGCTGCTTCCGATACTCCTTCCGGCGCTGCTCCTAAGCTGCGTCACCCAGGTCTACTACGGGCTGTGCCGGGCCCGAGGCCGTCTGGTGGAATCCACGACTGTCGCGGCGCTGGCCGCAATCCTGGCCGTGGTGCCGGCGGCAGCAGTGGCCCAGCAATACGGCCTTACCGGCGTATCCGCGCTCTGGTCCGTCGCGCAGGCGACGGCTGCCCTGATCGCCGCGCTACGCATCGTCGCGCTGACCCGAGTTGCGCCTGCCGGCGCCAGCGGCGAGCTTCCTTCGGCGGCGCCTGGCCACCCGAGTTGAATCGAGAAACCATGACACGCGAAACAGCAGCCCCGGTCCCCGTGCGCAGCGTCCATGGACGAACTGTGCGCGCGCGACCCAACAATGCAATGCCGCCCACCCACCGCAACCTGGGGCTAACCTCCCCCTGGCACGTCGGTGCCCTTGCCGCCGTAGCCGCGGCGGCCCTGGTTCTGGGCGTCTCCAGCATGACCCGCGTCGATCCCCGACAGCTTGGCGGATTCGGACTTGTTCAAGCGCTCCCGCCCTCCTACTTCGTCGCGCTCGCGCTCAGCCTGGCCGGATTCGTCGCCTCCCTGAGTCTTCGGCGGTTAATCCCGGCCCTTCTGACGTGGCAGATCCTGGTCGCGGTGATAATCCTGCATGGCCCAGACCCCATCATCCATGGATTGCCTCGTCTCGAGGCAAGCTTCCGGCACCTCGGAATCGTGGACAACATTGTCCAATCTGGCCAGCTGGATGCGAATCTGGACGCGTACTTCAACTGGCCCGGCTTCTTCAGTCTCCTGGGAATGCTCTCCGCCGCCGCCGGGGTAGAGGACCTGGTGGGGATCGCGACGTGGGCGCCCGTCGGGGTCAACGTGCTGCTACTAGCGCCGCTCCTGGCGCTCGCAAAGCCACTGACCGCAAATCCCCGGCACGCGTGGGCGGCCGTGTGGCTTTTCTATCTGACGAGCTGGGTGGGGCAGGACTACCTGGCGCCACAAGCCTATTCATTCGTGCTGATGCTGGCCCTGCTTGCCTGTCTTCTCAGCGTCTTCAACGGATGGGCCTGGCCTGCGGGCCGCAACCGGTTCTCCGCCTGGCTGGCCCGGACGGTCAGCAGATTGGACGGCCCGGTTCCGCGACAAGGCATACTCGAACCCTCAAGAGCTAACGCAGCTATCCTCGTCGTGGCCTGCGCGCTGGTGCTCGTGGCGATGACGGTTTCACACCAGCTCACCCCGTTTGCGGTGATCCCGATTCTGGCCGCTTTCCTGCTGACGGGCCGCCTGCGGTTGCGCTTCCTACCCGTTCTTGCGGTCGTGGTGCCGGTGGGCTGGCTGCTCTTCGCTGCTTCGGCGTATGTCCAGGGGCATTTTGCTCAGCTGTTCGGTTCGTTCGGCGACGTCGGCGCGAACACCTTCGGTGTGCTGAGTGACAGGGTGTCCGGCAGCGCCGAGCACAGGTTTGTCGTTTACGCGCGGCTGGCGGAGGTGGCGCTGGTATGGGGCCTCGCCGTCGTGGGCGCCATCGCCGGCTACAAGCGGAAGGTTCCGTGGCTCACGGCCGCCGCTGGTGCGCTGGCCCCCCTGGTCCTGATCCCGGCCCAGCCGTACGGAGGGGAACTGCTGCTGCGCGTGTACCTCTTCAGCCTGCCGTTCGCCGCCTGCCTGGCAGTGCTTCCGCTGCTGTCGGTTAAGACCGCCGGGCTAGCCCTGCAGCGGGCTCTGGGTCTATTGCTCATAGGCTCGGTACTAGCCGCAACCAGCGTCGTTACCCGCTACGGCAACGACGGCATGGAGAGCTTCAGCGATGATGAAATCGCGGTCGTGAACCATCTCTACTCGACGGCGCCCACCGGATCAATCCTCATTGAAGCGGTCCGCAATACGCCGTGGAAGTCCCAGCACTACGCCGATTATGACTACCGCGCCCTAGTTGCTGGCGAACCCAGTTCCACCGCGGCCACGTTCAGCTGTGAAGCGGCCAACCAGATCGCTCGTAATTCGGGCGCGTATCTGATCGTGACCGAAAGCCAGAGAGAGGCGGTGGATCTTCGCGGCGCGACTTCCCCGGAGGACCTTGAGCAGTCCATCGCAAGGTGCGGCACCAGCCCTGGCTGGACAAAAGTCTACGAAAACGCCGGCGGGGTGATCTTCCATATCGAAGGAGTCAGCAATGGCAAATGAACGCAACTATGTGAGCTATGCGACGGCCACCGTCGCCGTCGCCGCGATACCCCTCTCGTTCTTCGGTCCCGGCGACCTCCGGCTCGCGGTGATCGGCCTGTTGATGCTTGCCGGCCCGGGAACAGCTTTGGTCTTGCTCCTCCGCCTGGACCCCCCACGCTCCGTCCAGGCGACCGGGGCGCTTCCCCTCAGCATCGCCATCGCCATCGCTTTCAGCCTCGCGATGTCCACGCTCGTGGCCACAGCAATGGTTTATGCACGTCTGTGGTCCCCGCCGGCAGGTGTATGCCTGCTGTCCGCCGCGACGCTCGGCCTGTTGGGGTTCGAGCTCAAGAGGTCCAGACGCGCGTTGGCGGGTGCGAAATGATCATCTTCCTGGCCGGCCTCGCAACCGTGGCCGCACTCGTGAGCTGCGACGTGCTGCGCGTGTTAAGCCCCGACAAGGCACTCCCGCGGGCGGTTGTGATCGCGACGGCGGCACTCCTATGCGTCACCGTCGTCTCGGTGGTTGTGCAACTGGTGCAGCTGGCGTGAAGGGAAGCAGCGTGCCCGTGGCCATGGCACGGGATCAATCCATAAGTTGAAGCGAACACGGAGAGTAAATCGATGAGAATATCAAAAGCATTCAGCGCAGCGGGGACGGCATCACTGCTGGCCGCCGGCACCCTCGTCTTCGGTTCCGCGCAGGCGAGTTCTGCGGCGGGCTGCAACGCGGGTACCCCTGCGCCGGGCAACTCCTATCCAGGAACCGCGGTGGTCGCCTCCAGCTTTGAGTCCGGCAGCTATTGCACGCTCGTCCGGAAGGTGTCGGGTACCGGCACGGCAGCTGTTTCGAGCACGCAAGCACGCACCGGGAACCGTTCGGTCAAGCTGCACGCGACCACCGATTCCGGCTCACTCGCTAACTTCTCCACCCCCGCTCTTCCCTCGGGCACCAAAACTGTCTACGCAGACGGCTGGTTCAATATCACCACCGCAGGAGTTCCTGGCAACAATGTGCCGTACTTCCGCTTCTTCTCCGGTTCCCAGCGGGTTGCGGATATCTACCGCTACAACAACAACGGACAGCTTTGGCTGCGGGTAACGGCACCGGACGGAAATTTTGTTTACACGAAGCTGATCGCGGGAAGCATCACCATGAACGCCTGGCACCGTGTCGCCATGCGGGTCACGAGCAACGGCAGCAATTCGACTATCCAGATGTGGTTTGACGGGGTGCAGCGATACTCGAGCAGTGCGGTCAACATAAGTGCCAGCACCCTGAGCAAGGTCCAGCTCGGCGCCGAGCACAGCCGCCAGAAGGGCGATCAGTACGTCGACGACGTCGTCATCAAGGGCTCATAACAGAACCACACCGTCTTTCGCGCGGCGCCCGGCCTGCTCTGGTGGAGCCACTCACATCACGGCGACTTGGCGGCCCTGACGAAGTCTCGGATTTTGGCAAGGTCCTTGACGCCGCGGGACGATTCGACGCCGGAGGAGACATCCACGCCCCAGGCGCCGGCCTGCACGCCCGCCTGCGCGACGTTGGCGGGATCCAGGCCGCCAGCCAGGAGCCAGTCCCGGCCCTCAAGCCCCCTGGACCGGACGGAACTGTAGTCCCAGGCCTCGCCGGAGCCGGGCACGGCGGCGTCGATCAGCAGCAGTTCCTCGCCCCAGTTCCCAAACGCTTCCGGGGCGGCGGACATGGTGACGGCCCGAATGACTTTCATGCCGGCGGCGTGGACCGCCTGGACGTCCGCCGGGGAGCGGTCGCCGTGCAGCTGAACCCAGCTCAGGCCCGCCTCGCGGGCGAGCTCGACGGCGTCGGCGGCTGTTTCGTGCCGGAAGACGCCCACCGCGGGAAACCCTGCCGGGAGGTGGGCCAGGAGGCCCCTGACCTCTGCCGGCTTCACCTCACGAGGGCTGCGGGTCAGGACGAAGCCGACCGCGTCCGCACCGGACTCGGCCGCGGCGCGGACCGACTCGGGAGTGCTGAGGCCGCACACTTTAACGAACATTCCGGCTCCTTCTTCTGCGCTTCTTGCCTCTGACGTTAGCAAGACGGCGCACCGTCTCATATCCCGGGCCCGGCGGCATCCGGGCCGGAGCCCGGCCGATAGGCTGTAGTCATGGAGATAATCCGCTATGCCGAGCTGAAAGCCCAACCCAGGCGCAACGGCAGCGGGGTGACCCGCGAACTGGCCCGCCATTCGGCTGCTACCCCTGCAGGGGACGCCACAGTGCAAGACGGCGCCTGGGACTGGCAGGTGAGCATCGCCGAGGTTTCCAAGGCCGGCGAGTTCCCCAGCTTTCCCGGCATGGACCGCGTGCTTACCGTCAT
>JAODMV010000237.1 GCA_025464875.1 Arthrobacter sp.
GACTACCCGGTCCAGGCCGTCTACCGCGCCATTGGATACTTCGGTTCCGCGCTGCCCGAGGTCGAGTTCGACCACAGCAAGGGCGTCGTCCCGAACGACGGCGGCCGCGTCCTGGACGCCTCCGGCGCCCCCGTGCCGGGCATCTACGCCACCGGCTGGATCAAGCGCGGCCCGGTGGGCCTCATCGGCCACACCAAGGGCGACGCGCTCGAAACCGTGACCTACCTGCTGGAGGACCGCGAAAACCTGCCCCTGGCCGCGGCCCCCGCGCCGGAGGCCATCGTCGAGCTGCTGGACAGCCGCGGCGTGGAGTACACCAGCTGGGAAGGCTGGCTGGCGCTGGACGCGCACGAGCGGGCCCTCGGCGAGAAGGCCAGCGGCGCCGACATCCAGCGCGAGCGCGTCAAGGTGGTGCCGCGCGGGGACATGGTGGCGATCTCCCGCGGGGCCGCAGTCGAGGTCTGAGGGCAGGGGCCTGTGCGGGGGCGCCGCTGCATTAATTGCCGGTAGTCCGTAGGCTTACTGTCATGGATGAGCAGCGCCTGCCGAACACCCGGCTGCCGAACGCCGGCCTTCCGAACGCCGGCCTCCCGGAAACCCGCCGATGAGGCTCCGCCGCAGCAACGCGTCCGGCCGCGGATATCGGCGGGTGCCCTCGGGGACGGGCTTCAGCTACAAGGACCTGGACGGCTCCACACTGCCCGCCGGGCCCGTGCGGGAGCGGCTGGAAAGCATCGGCATTCCGCCGGCGTGGACGGACGTCTGGATTGCGCCCTACGACAACGGGCACATCCAGGCCACCGGGGTGGACGCCGTGGGCCGGCGCCAGTACATCTACCATCCGAGCTGGCGGGAGCGGAAAGACCGGCTCAAGTTTGACCGCGCCCTCCAGCTGGCCGAAACCCTGCCGTCCGCGCGCCGCCTCGTGACCCTGGACCTGCGCTCGAAGGGGCTGACGCGCGACCGGGTGCTCGCGGCCGCCTTCCGGATGCTGGACAGCGGATCGCTGCGGGTCGGGTCCGAGCGGTACACCAACGAGAACGGCAGCCACGGCCTCGCCACCCTGCTCTGCGCCCACGTGGCGGTGCGCAAGGATCAGCTCAGGCTCAGCTTCCCCGCCAAGAGCGGGAAGAACTGGGAGTCACGGATCGACGACGCCGACCTCGCCGCCGTGGTTCGCCAGCTTAAGCGGCGCGGCGGCAACGCCCGGCTGCTCGCCTACCGGAACGGCCGGAGCTGGCACCCGGTGGCGAGTGCCGACATCAACGCCTACGTGAAGGAGCGCACCGGGGAGGACTTCACGGCCAAGGACTTCCGCACCCTGCGCGGGACGGTTGCGGCGGCCGTCAGCCTCGCCAAGAGCGGGCCGCAGGCCAAGGTCGCGGCCCGCAAGAAAGCCATCAGCCGGGCAATGCAGGACGCGGCCGCCGTGCTGGGCAATACGCCGTCGATCGCCCGCAAGAGCTACGTTGACCCCCGCCTGCTGGACCATTACGCGGCGGGCGAGACGATCGACCCGAAGCGGCTGCAGTCCGCCGAATCCGAGCTGCGGGCCCTGCTGTACCGCGACGGCGAGGTCGTCCCGCTGCGGAAGGCCACGGGCTAGCCCCGAGGCAGGCCGGCTACATCCTGCCGAAGACGGCCCTGACCAGCGCAAACGCCCCGTAAGCGATGAAGCCCGCCCCGATCGCGAGGAGGAGGGCAGGGCCGAAGGGATGGTCCTGCAGGGCCTTGAGGCTGCCGTCGAGCCCCGTGGACGAGCCCGGATCATTGGTGGCTGCGGCGATGACGAACAGCAATCCGGTCAGGATCAGCGCCGCCCCCTTGGCAATGTGGCCGGCCACCCCGAGGACGCTGACCAGGTGGCCGCGATGCGTCCCCTCGAAGTAGTGCAGCTCGTCCTTGAACTTTTTCCCCACACCCTTGACGATGAAGTACACCCCGATCCCGATGATCGTCAGGCCCAGGCCGATCAGCATCGGCACCCCGAAGGGGCTGTGCACCAGCGTGGTGCTGAAATCCCGTGTCGACTCGCCGGAATCGCCGCGGTTTCCCACCGCGAAGCCGGCGAAGCTCAGCCCCACGCTGCCGTACGCGATGCTGAGGAAGCCGGAGGAGACGAGCTTGCCGAGCCGTTCGCCGCGGGGCAGATGCCGGGCCCGCAGGGTCGCCTCACTCAGTTGCCACAGCGAGAGCCCGGCGCAGCCGAGAAACCCGGCCCACATGACCGCCGGGCCCCAGGGGTTGGACGCGAGCTGCTCGATTGCGCCGCTGGGCTCCGCCTGGCCGGGGGCGCCCAGGACGAGGGCGACGGCAATCGCTCCGATGATGACATGAAGCAGTGCCATCACGGCGAACCCGGCGCGCGCGAGCACGTCGAGCATCTTGCTGTTGGACGCCGCCTCCGCGGCGTCGACTACTTCGCCGATGGCAGTCTCCTGGTCTTTTCCGGTGCGCTAGCGCACTTGGCCGTTCAGCCGTTCATGGGGCCTTCGGGCTTGATGTCTGCAGCGCCGGCACCCACTAACGTCACTGTGCAACGGACGATCAGCCCGCCCGGGGCGGCTTCCACGTCGACCAGGGTCTCGCCTTGTTCGATCACCGAATACGACTCCGTGCCCTCCTCCACGTCAAAGCCGCGCGAGGCGGCGTCCTGCTTGGCGTTCTCGAGGGCGGAGCGGCGGATGGCGTCGAGATACCCCGGTTCGTGCACCTTGGAGGTGTCGCCGAAGGCCCAACCGAAGAGCTGTCCAGTGTCTTTCATGGCGTCGATACTACGCGCACCGTGCGTCTCCTTCAGCCCGGGCGGCCGGTAGGCGCAAGGACTATCAACTTTTTGGTAAGTGTGCTTACCATAGCCCAGTAACAGCCCCCTGTGGGACATCAGCGGCGGCAGCAGCCAGCCCGCCGCCGCGATTCCGAAACCGTAACAGACGATAGGAAGCTCACCATGGCAGGTAATCTTGTTGCCCGATCCATCCACGACCTGACGGCAGCAGCGTGGTTCGGCGGTTCGCTGATGGGCGCCATTGGGCTCAATGGTGCAGCGGCGGAGGCGAAAGATCCGGCGGAACGCGCCCGCTTGTCCAGCCTCGGCTGGAAGAAGTGGGCCCCGCTCCAGGCTGCAGCCTTCGCGCTACACATCCCCGCCGGGCTCGCCATCATGTGGGAGAACAAGGGCCGGATGGCGAAGCAGGAGGACGTCACCCGGCTGACCGTCTACAAGGGCATCGTCACCCTCGTCGGCGCCGCCGTGACCCTGTATGCGGGCACGCTGGGTGCCAAGGTCGAAAAGCTGGCCAGTGAAGGCGCTGAAGGCGCCACGGAGCCCAGGCCGGGCGCCTCCGACGAGCTCCGTGCCGCCCAGCAGCAGCTGAAGATCCTTCAGTGGACCATCCCGGCGTTCGCCGGAACCGTGATCGTGCTCGGTGCCAGGCACGGCGAAATGCAGCGCCCCAAGAATGTGTTCAAGGGCCTCGCTCACTAGTTCCCGGCTCTCATCACCAGAGGCTTCCGGGCCGGACCGAACAAGGTTCCGGCCCGGAAGCCTTTTGGCTAGTCCTGCAGCCACTCCGCGCAGGAGTTCAGGTTCCGGCTGACGCTGTCGACGGCGGCGGCCTCGTCTCGGGCGGCGATGGCATCGGCGAGCTCGCCGTGGCCTTCCTCCGCAAGGCCGTTGAAGCCGCCGCGGCTTTGCTGCAGCAGGAGCGCGTCGTGGAAGACGACGCCGAAGCTGGTGTAGAGCTCATGCAGCAGGGGGTTCCCGGACGCCTGCGCCACCAGCACATGGAAGTCCCAGTCGGCACGGGCCCAGGCGGTGTGGTCCCCGGCCAGCCAGGCGACGCGGCGTGCAGCCAGCAGCTCGCGCATGGCGAAGACGTCCCCGGCCGTGGCGTGGCGGGCGGCGAGCCGGGCCGCCTGGGTGTCCAGTCCCACCCGTACTTCCAGAATGTGGCCCTGTGTGTGGTCCCGGTAGGCACGCCGCGCCGCCCCGGAGATCTCGCTCCGGGCCCGGACATAGCTCCCGTCCCCGCGGCGGACTTCGAGCATGCCGCTGTGCGCCAGGGCCTTGACGGCCTCGCGCAGCGTGCCGCGGGAGACCCCGAGGGCGGCCATCAGCTCGGGCTCGGCCGGGATCCGCTGCTGCAGCGCCCATTCGCCCGAGTGGATCCGCTCCCGCAGCCTGGCGATGACTTCTTCCACCAGCGGCGTCCGGGGTGAGGCGGTGAGGCTCATCTCTGCGCCCCGTCGGCCGGCTGCGGCACCTTGGGCCGGGCCGTCAGCAGGTGTCCCACGGCGACCTGGCCCACGGCCACGGCCAGGAGCAGGATCAAGGGCAGCGTCCAGGTGCCCGTCGCGCTGTGCAGCAGGCCCATGCCGAACGGGCCAAGGGTCGCCAGCAGATAGCCCACCGACTGGGCCACGGTGGACAGCGCGGTGGTTTCCGCGGTGCTGCCGCCGCTGCGGCCGATCATCACCGTAACGAGCGGGAAGATGCCGAACCCGAAACCGAGCAGCACGGCTGTCAGGGGAGCCCAGGTGACCGGGAGGACCAGCATGGCCAGGACTCCCAGCACCGTCGCCAGGGTGACCAGATAGAACGCGGGCCGCAGCATCCGGGGCCGGGAGCCGATCGCGAGCACCACCATGCCGGCCGGAACGGAGACCAGCTGCATCAGCCCGAACATCAGGCCGGCCTGCGCTGCGGTGAGCCCCAGGGTGACCAGCATGTACGGGAACCAGCTCATGACGGCGTAGGCCAGGAGCGCCTGCACCGTGAAGCCGAGGGTGAGCAGCAGGCCGGTGCGGGTTCGCAGCAGCGACCAGGGGGACAAGCGCGCGGCCTTGTCGGCAGGCGCATTGCGGTGGGCGTGCAGGGCAATGGGCAGGAACCCGAGGCAGGCGCAAACCGCCAGGATGCCGATCGATCCCATCCCGGCGGAGGGCGATCCGAGCTGCTGCGCGACGGGGACGATCAGCGCGGCCACCGCGGTGGCGCCCGTGGTCATGGTCAGGGTGTACAGGGCGGTTGCGAGGGAGATCCGGTCCGCGAAGTGCGTGCGGATGAAGGAGGGCATCGCCACGTTGCAGACGGCCAGCCCCGACATGCCGATCACCGTGCCGGCCAGCAGCATCCCGGTCGACGGAACGCCGCGGAGCAGGAGCCCGGCGGCCAGCAGGACCAGGGAGAGCAGGATGGCTTTCTCGACGCCCAGGTGCCGGGTGAGCCAGGACGTGGTGGCCCCGGCGACGGCGAAGCAGAGGGTGGGGATCGAGGGAATGAGGGCCGCGACCAGCGGCCCGTACCCCAGCATCTCCTGCAGATCGTGGAGCAGCGCGGCGCCGCCGGTGATGCCGCCGCGGAGATTGAGCCCGATCAGCACAATCGCGACGATTCCGGCCGCGACGACGCCGCGTTGCCGGCCCCGCTCCGGGCCAGGGGGCGGTGCTGTATTCGGGTGGGCGGAGGCCGCCGTGCTGCTTGCCATGCCTAAAGGTTAGACGTTTGACGTTTGCGGGGAGGCCTTGGGGGCCACGTGTCGCGCCGGAACGGTTCTGGCCGGGCGCCTCGGCCCGGGCGTCCGGTGCTCAGCCGGGGCGGCGGGCGGCGAGGCGCTGCACGGCCAGCGCCAGCCAGAGCTGCACCCGGTCCGGGGTCTGCGCCGGGTCGTAGCCGGTGAGCTCGGTGATCTGCGCCAGCCGGTAACGGACCGTGTTGCGGTGCAGCGTGAGCTGCTCGGCGACGGCCGCCACCGAACCGTTGTTGTTGAGGTAGCTCTCCAGCGTGGTCATCAGTTCGGCCCCGTGAACGGCGTCGAAGCTGCGGAGCGGATTCAGCGACTCATGTGCCATGTCGGCCAGCGGGACGTCCTCGCTGGCCAGCAGCAGCGAGGTCAGGCTCAGCCGTTCGGGTTCGTTGACCGGCAGGCCGTGGCTGGCCGCGTCACGGGCCTCGAAGTAGCTCCACCGCAGCCCGTTCGGCTTCGTGTAGGCCCCGCCGATTCCGACGGTGGCGTGGATCCCGGCCTCGGCGAGGTGGTCGCTGAGGCTTCGGGCCAGGGCGCTGGCGCCGCTGCCGTCGTCGGGGATCACCGCGATCAGGCAGTTGCCGACGACGGCGCTCACGGCGTGCTCCAGCGGCTGCGGCAGCGAGGAGGCTTCCAGCTGCTTGAGGTGTGCGGCGGACTCGGCCAGCAGGACCACGTTCTTGCGGGTGCTGTTGATGCCGACTCCCGCCAGCCGGCGGGTGGCTTCGCTGGCCTCCAGCGTCCCGTGGATCACGTCCTCCAGGACCTGCCCGGCCAGGGCACGCTGGGCCCGGCGCTGCTTGACCATGTTGTTGAGCTCGACGCTGATCAGGTTCTGGGCGTAGCCCACGATGCCCGAGTCCTCGAACGGTTGCTTCACCCACAGCGTGCACGCGTCGCGCCGCCCGGTGGGGATCGGGTAGGAGGCCCAGCCCCCGGCCGTGGGCGCCGGGTGCCCGGCCGCGCTGTTGTAGAGCTGCGCGGTGAACTGGGTCAGCACGATCTCGGTGCGCAGCATGGCGCCCAGGTGCTTCAGGAGCTCTGCGAGTCCGCCGCCGGTGAGCAGGGCGCGGGCCAGGATCTGGTGCCCGGCGATGAGGCGTTCGAGTTTGGCGAAGTGGTCCGC
>JAODMV010000308.1 GCA_025464875.1 Arthrobacter sp.
GTTCTAGGACAACGATCCCGAGCTGGCCCGTCTCATCCAGCCACAACAGGCCGGGCCGGCGCTTAACGCCGAACCAGGCGTGGGCGCTGTCGTGACGGCCCAGCAGCTGATCAGCTTGTCCCGCCCGGGACGGGTCAGAATCGAAGCGGCATTCGCCTCGGCGAACCCGAAGTCGCATTACTGGAAGCCAGCAGCGACCAAGGCACCAGACACCGCCTCGACCGCGGCGGAGACCGGGCGCGGTGAGATCGTAGACGCGTCGGCCCAACTCGCGGAGTCGGCGGCTGCTCAGCGGCGGCAGGAGTCCGGGTCTTCGTCGGCACCCGGCAACTCCTTCCGCTCGCAACCCCGTGGAACAAGCGAGCTTGCAGGGAAACTCCCCGGGGCACGCTCTCAACACGTCGAACGGCCCGAAATGCAAGAGGGCCTGTTTCACGTGAAACAGGCCCTCCTTGAATAGCTTGGTCCGGACTAGCTGGAGGAGCCAGGTGTCAGGACGTCCATGATTCTGTTGAGATCCTCAACGCTGGCGAACTCAATGCTGACTCGTCCCTTGCGAGCACCCAGTGAGATCTTCACGTTCGTGTCCAAACGATCGGAAAGCGAGGAAGCTAGGTAGTCGAGCCGCTCATGGCGCGCTCCGGGCCGGGGAATGTTGTTCTTGGCGGGCGCAGCGGGACTCTGGTAGAGCGTCACGGCTTCTTCCGTGGCCCGCACCGACATGCCTTCGGAGACGATCTTTTGGGCCAGTCGCTCCATTGCCGCGGCGTCTGGCAGTGCCAGAAGCGCACGGGCGTGGCCGGCCGAAATAACGCTTGCTGCTACGCGACGCTGCACCAGCGGCGGGAGCTTCAGCAAGCGGAGGGTATTAGACACCTGAGGACGCGAGCGGCCAATGCGGTCAGCCAGTTGCTCGTGCGTGGTTCCAAAGTCCTCCAGCAGTTGCTGGTACGCCGCCGCTTCCTCGAGCGGATTCAGCTGGCTCCGATGCAGGTTCTCCAGCAGGGCATCACGCAGCAGGTCATCATCGGTGGTGTCACGGACTATTGCCGGTATGGTTTCCAGACCCGCGGCCTGGACTGCCCGCCATCGGCGTTCGCCCATCACCAGCTCGTAGGGTTCGCCACCTTCTTCGGTTGAAGTGCGGACCACAATTGGCTGGAGGACGCCGATTTCCCTCACCGAGTGGACCAACTCGGCCATGTCGTCCTCATCAAAGACGGAACGCGGTTGTTTGCGGTTGGGATGGATATCGGTGACGGGTATTTCTGCAAACCGGACGCCAGGCACCTCCACGAGCGCCACACCCGCGCCCGCTTCGGACTTGGCGCCGGATTCCGGCGCGTCCTGCTCGGCGGCGTCCTGCTCGGCGGCGTCCTGCTCGGCGGCCTTCGGCGGAGCGGCCTTCGGCGGAGCGGCCTTCGGAGCTGGCGCTTTCCGGGCAGGCGTCCTCTTCGCGGTCGCCGTGGTCGCCGCGGCCGAGGAGTCCGCAGCGGCGCGCTCCGAAGGGGCTGCCTGCGCCTCCGCGGTATCCTGCCTGGCCGTGTCCACCGGAGTCTCGTCCGTTACCGCGGGGTCGGCACCGGAATCCTTCTTCCGGGCTTCGGGGAAAAAGAGGTCTACGGGCCGCGATGGTGCCGGACCTGTCCCGGAGGCGTTAGCCGTGGCGGAACTTGGAATGAGTGCGCCAAGTCCACGGCCGAGGCCGCGTCGCTTATCGCTCATGGATAAATCCCTCCAGTGGAAGAACCGGGCTTCACCTGGCTCTGGCTAGTGCAAGTCTTGAAAGATTCTACCGTTCAGCGATTTCCGCTGCGGCTTCCAGATAGGACAGGGCGCCGCTGGAAGACGGGTCATACGTCATGACGGTCTGCTGATAGCTCGGCGCTTCGGAGATTCGGACCGAACGTGGAACCACGGCGCCGAGGACCTGCTCTGGGAAGTGCTCGCGGACCTCCGCTGCCACTTGGGCAGCGAGGTTGGTGCGGCCGTCGTACATGGTCAAAAGGATCGTCGAGACAACCAGATCCGCATTCAGATGTTTCTGGATCATCTCAATGTTCTTCAGCAGCTGGCTCAGGCCTTCCAGAGCATAGTACTCGCACTGAATCGGGATGAGGACTTCGTTGGCCGCGCAGAAAGCGTTGACTGTCAGGAGTCCCAGGCTGGGAGGGCAGTCGATGAAGATGTAGTCCAGCCGCTCCTCGCCGTTCTTGGCGCGTTCCTTGGCATACACATCGATGGCCCGACGCAGGCGCTGTTCGCGCGCGACGAGGCTGACCAGCTCGATTTCAGCGCCGGCCAGATGGATGGTCGCTGGCGCACAGATCAGATTGCCGATGTCGGGGCACGGGGCCACCACGTCCTTCAGCGGGAGGTCATTGATCAGCACGTCATAGATGCTGTCAATGTCGGCATGATGCTCGATGCCGAGCGCCGTCGAGGCATTGCCCTGGGGGTCGATATCGATGACCAGCACATTGAGGCCCGCGGCAGCAAGAGCGGCGGCAATGTTGACCGTCGTGGTGGTCTTGCCCACCCCGCCCTTCTGATTCGACACGGTGAAGATCCGCGTGTTCTCCGGCTTCGGCAGTTCCCGGCCCAGCAATCGTTCACGCCGCTTGTTCTCGTGCGCGAGTTCCCGCGCAATGGGGCTGGAATCGTCGATGGAATCCAGGACGTTCCTGCTGCTTGAAACGGACGTTTCACGTGAAACATTCGCCATGCCGGTGCTCTTTACAACCGAAGCTGTGTGATTTTGGGAGTAGTCATGAGCGACCGCGGGCGCGACAAACGCCCGTGCGGACCCCAGGGACACGAACGGGGGGATCCGTTGTGTGGAGGCTTCGCTACTGGTCACTGTGACACACTCACTCTCTTTCGGCTGTTACTGCCGGTTACTAGACTAACCGCTTCCCCTTGGACTCCAAGGGCACCGGGCCTGGTGCTAGGCAATCTTTTGAGGCTTGTTCACAACGATTCGGACGACCGTTGTGGGTTCTTCGAGCAACTCCTCGCCCACCAGCACCACGGACGTCTGCGTGCCGCCGAGCTTCCGGATCACCTTGGCTGCCTTTTCAATTTCCTCACCGGCGCTGCGCCCCTTGATGGCAACGACTTCGCCCTTGCCGGCAAGCAGCGGAATCGTCAGTCCGGCAAGATTGGACAGCGCCGACACGGCGCGGGCCGTGACGACATCGGCGTCGACCATCCCCACCGCGAGTTCCGCGCGGGTGCGCATGACCGTGACATTCTCGAGGCCCAGATCGTCCACCACTTCCTGGAGCCAGATGACCCGGCGTTCCAGAGGTTCAATCAGGGTCAGTTCCAGATCCGGCCGGGCAATGGCAAGGCACAGCCCCGGTAGCCCGGCGCCACTGCCGACATCGGCAACGTGGCTGCCCTGGGCGATCTGGCTCTCGATGACGGCGCAGTTCAACACGTGGCGGCTCCAGAGCCGCGGCACCTCGCGCGGACCGATCAGTCCCCGCTCCGTGCCCGAGGTGGCCAGGTGTTCCACGTAGCGCTTCGCGAGGTCGAGGCGGTCACCGAAAATGGACTGCGCGGCCTGAAGTTCGGCCGCAGTAATTTCAACCATCAAAGTACTCAGCGGCTTCAGTCTGCGGAAACGACGATGTGCCGGTCGGCGCCTTCGCCTTCGGACTCGCTGGAGAGCCCCAGATCGGCGACGGCGTCGTGGACAATCTTCCGTTCGTAGGCGCTCATCGGCGCCAGCGCCACCGCCGCACCTGTTTCCTTGACGGACGCCGCCGCGTCCTCCGCGATCTTCTGCAGGTGGCCGGCGCGCTCGGCGCGGTAGCCGTTGATGTCCAGCACCAGGCGGGAACGGTTTTCCGTCGCAGACAGGACGGAGAGGCGTGTCAGTTCCTGGAGCGCCTCCAGGACTTCGCCATCCTGGCCCACCAGGTTCTCCAGACCAGCCGATTCCTCCTCGGCAACAATGGAGATGTAGGTGCGGCCGTTGCGGACCTCAATGTCAATGTCGCCATCGATATCGGCGATGTCCAGCAGTTCCTCGAGGTAGTCCGCAGCGACATCGCCTTCTTCTTCCAGACGGCTCGCGGAAGCGCCCTTCGCCGGGTTGCCCTCGGCGTCCAGTTCAGCGTCTTCCGACTCGTTCCGGGTGGTGTCCTGGTCCTCAATGACCTCGGCGGAAATAGCGTGTTCGGTGCTCTCGGCGGACATTACTTCCTCTTCCTGTTTTTGCGTTGTGGCTGGACGCGCTGGGTCTTGGCTTCAACGGCGGCAACGGCGGCAGCTTCAGCTTCTGCCTTCTTGGCACCCATCAGCGGCAGGGCAGGCAGGCCCTTGGCCGCACGGCGCTCGTCGAGGGCCTTGGCGGCGGGGGATCCCGGCGTCGGCATACGGCGGATGACGAAGAACTGCTGGGCCATGGTCCAGAGGTTGGTGGTGGTCCAGTAGATGAGGACACCGATGGGGAAGTTGATGCCACCCACACCGAAGACGATCGGCAGGATGTAGAGCATCATCTTCTGCTGACGCATGAAGGGGCTGGCCATGGCCTCTTCGGACATGTTCTTGGCCATGATCTGCTTCTGCGTGATGAACTGCGAGGCGGTCATGGCGAGGATCATGACAATGCTCAGGATGACGACGGCCGGGTTGGTAACACCGCCGTGCAGCAGCGCAGCGGACAGCGGGGCACCGAAGATGCTTGACTGATCGAACTGCACCACCTGGTCATAGCTCATTGCACCGATGCCCACGCCCTTCTGGCGGGCGGCAGTAATGCCTGACAGCACGGTGAAGAGCGCGAAGAAGAACGGCATCTGGATCAGCATGGGCAGGCAGGCCGAGAACGGGTTGGTGCCGTGCTTTTTGTACATGGCCATCTGTTCCTGCGCCATGGCCTGGCGGGACAGCTGGTCGGTCTTGCCCTTGTACTTGTCCTGCAGCTTCTTCAGATCCGGCTGCAGCAGCTGCATACCGCGCTGGGCCTTGATCTGCTTGACGAACACGGGAATCAAGGCGGCGCGGATCACCAGCACCAGACCAATGATGGACAGTGTCCAGGTCCAGCCGTTGGCCGCCGGCAGGCCAAGGGCGCTCAGTCCGTCATGGAATGCGACCATGATGAACGAGACCAGCCACTTGAACGGAAACATGATTGTTTCAAAGAAGTCCATACGATATCCCTATTCGTCAGGCCGCAGCGCGGCCTTCTCCATCAGTCTGAGCAGCCAGGTACTTGTCCGGATTGTTCAGCACAACAATTGTGGGGGTGCGGTCTTCGGGCCACTCCCGGCGGCCGGCGGGGACATGGTCCACACCACCGGCATTCCAAGGATGGCAGCGCAACAGGCGCCGCGCCGCGAGCCAGCTTCCCTTCCCGGCACCGTGGACCGTAATCGCCTCGAGGGCATAGGCCGAGCAGCTGGGAAAGAAGCGGCAAACCTGGCCGTACAGCGGTGAGATCACCGTGCGGTAGGCCTTCAGCAGCAGAATAAGAATATTGCGGGGCAGATGCCACACCGCAAGGCCGAACCAGCGCAGCGCCGGACCCAGGGCTGCCGCTTTCAGTAGAGGGACGACGGCGGCAATCGAGTTACGCACGCGCTGTCCCTTCCTGTGTTGTCTTGTCAGAAGCAGGTGAGGCAGCCTGTGGAGGGCGGCTGCCCAGCCGTTTCATGGTTGTCTGCAAAGCGGCGTCATAGTCCGAGAGCAGTTGGTCCCAACTGGCATCCGCCGCGGCGGGCAGGGCCCGGACCACGATGGCTAACCCGCTGCCGTATTTCTGCAGCGACAAGGCACCGGCTTCTCTCAGTCTCCTCTTAACGAGGTTCCTGACAACAGCGTTCCCGACACTCTTGGAAACGATGAATCCGATCCGGCTTGGTTCATCGGCAGCGAGAGTTGCCGTATATAACACTAAGTTCCGGCGTCCATTGCGGACGCCGGAACGTACAGTTGTTGAAAAATCGGTTGATGTCCGCAGACGGTTCTTGGTGGCCAGCACCGTTAAACTCGCACAGGGATGTGGACCGACGAGTCAGTTATTTAGGCCGACAGTTCGGTGCGGCCCTTGCCACGACGGGCTGCCAGGATGGCACGGCCGGCACGGGTACGCATACGAAGGCGGAAGCCGTGCTTCTTGGCTCGACGGCGGTTATTCGGCTGAAAAGTCCGCTTGCTCACGTTAGTTACTCCAGTGGATCAAAGGTGCGCCCACCCGATCA
>JAODMV010000312.1 GCA_025464875.1 Arthrobacter sp.
TGCTCGAAGCCAATCTCCTTCCCATGGCCCGGCACTCACCGGAGGCTCATGTCGTCGTCGTTGATAGCTTTTCAACGGACCGGGAGCGCAGCGCCGTCAGTGAGCAAGCGCAAAGGAACGGCTGGCACCTGGTATCGCCCCATCTGAATGTCGGTTTTGGCGGCGGCATGAATCTTGGAGTTGCCCGGGCCATCGAGCTCGGCGCTGAACGAATGCTCTTGATCAACCCCGACGCGACGATGGAACGCGGCGATATCGAATTGCTACAAGCCGAGGTTGCGGCATCTCCCCTGACCATGTGTGCACCGGTAATCCGCACGTCTGACGGGTCAGTGTGGTTTGCCGGAGCGGATCTGTATTTGCGCGATGGCAGTATCCGATCCGAGCGGCGGCGTGAAGAAGTCGACACCCCGTATCATCCCTGGTTGACGGGAGCATGCCTCATGGTCAGCCGGCAGCTATGGGACATCGTTGGTGGTTTTGACGAGGACTACTTCCTGTACTGGGAAGACGTCGACCTTTCATACCGCGTCCTCCAGGCCGGTGGACGTCTGAAGTGCGTACGGACGGCGACGGCGATCCACGACGAGGGGGCCACTCACACCGAGCAGATCGCCGGAAACCGCCACCGTGCCAAGTCACCCACGTACTACTACTACAACATCCGCAACCGGTTGGTGTTTGCCCGAAAAAACCTCGGCCTGAAGGACCAGCGCCGGTGGCAACGTGGCTCGCTGAAGGCGGCCTACGAGATTCTGCTCCGGGGCGGGCGGCGACAATTCCTGCACCAGCCGAGCCCGGCCATCGGGTCCGCGCTTCGGGGCCTGAAAGACGGCTTGCTGCCGAACGGCAGCACTCCCTACTCCAGCGGGGCCGCCGCTGGAGGGTGGAAGCGGAGATGACTGGAACTCTGGCTGCGGTGAACGGCAGCCTGCTGTTTGGCATCGCCGGGGTGTTGGCTGTCCTGCTGGTGGTCGCTCTGCGAAGGTACCCGACGATCGGCTTCTGCCTGTGGGCGCTCACCCTGTGCTTCGTTCCGATCTGGGTTGGAGCCGGCAGCGCGGTCTTCCTGCCTGGTCTTGTCCTGTTGTCGGCGCTCGCCGTAGTCGCCTGGGCAGGCAAGCCGGGGCTGCCTGTTTCCGCCGTCGACGTCGTAGTGCTGATGATCGCCATTCTCTATTGTGTCGCGTTTCTCCTCGGCCTTGGGCGGATTTCGGACGGGCTCACACTGTTCGCCTACTGGATTCTGGCCTATATGATGGGCCGCCTTGCGCCAGCCCGCATTTCCGTTTCGGTGCTGTACCGGATCCTCGTTATTGTCTTTGCCGCGGTAGCGGTGCTGGCCTTTGTCGAGTACATCACTGAGGAGAACTTTTTCGTCAGGCTCTTCACCGCCTCCAACGCTCAGTTCAAGCTCTGGGGCGAGATTCAGCCCCGCGGGGGCGTGCTTCGTGTCGAGGGCGCCTTCGGCCATTCCATAGCCCTCGGCGCCTGCTTGGCGCTGGCCGTGCCCCTGGTGCTGGCTGCGAAGTTTTCTCTGCGGATCAGAATACTGGTGGTTGCGGGTCTCTTGGGGGCAACTGCGCTGACCTTTAGCCGGATCGGGATCATTGCGGCCGTCACGTCGCTCGTGTTGACGGTGGTGTTTCTTCCGTCGGGGCTGACTCTGCGGAACCGCTTGGCTTTCTTGGCGCTGCTGGCAGGCGTGGCGGCTGCGGCCTTCCCGTTCCTGGCCGGCACTTTCGTGGAGGCAGGGGGGGAGGCGGCAGGGAGTGCGGCGTACCGGGCTGATCTTCTAACTCTCGTACCACAGATGAGGCTTCTGGGCGTCGCCGAGGTCTTTCAGGTGTTGCCCGATGGAACGGCGTATTTCGGGAATTTCCGCTCCATAGACAGTGCCCTGATTCTCCTGGGCCTCTCGTTCGGACTCATTCCCCTGGTCGCAGTAGCGGGCCTGTTGGTGGCCGCAGCGGTCCTTATGCTTCGAGGGAAAGCCACTCCGCCGACCATCGCCCTCGTCGCGCAACTGCCAAGCCTGGCAACCGTGGCCCTTATTACGCAGTACTCATTTTTCCTGTGGTTTATCTGCGGTCTCGCGGTCAGCACACAGATAATTCAAAGACAGCACGAGAAACTGGTCAATCCGGACTTCAGGATGCCGCCAATCGGCCGCATCGACTTGAGCCGGTCAAAACAGGGGGTAGGCAATGCTGAACGATAAGCGCAAGGAACTGATGTTCCTGCGGCGTCACTGGATGACCTTAATAGTCTGCGTAGTCTTGGGCGCGGCAGGGGGGTGGACGGTCAGTCAGTACAGTGATCCCCTCTATGAATCTCAGTCCAGCGTTTATTTTTCCCTCGATTCCTCGCAGTCCGCAACGGACCTTAATCAGGGATCGAGCTATACCCAGAACCAGATGGTGTCCTTTGCAAAGCTGGCCACCGCCCCTATTGTGCTGGATTCAGTGGTTCGGGATTTATCCCTGGATACGTCCTCGCTGAATCTAGGCCGTTCCATTGACGTCTCTATTCCGCCTGACTCGGTGATTCTGAACCTTACCGTGGGCGACAAGTCGGCCGGCCGGGCGAGGGATATAGCCAATGCGGTTGCGCAACGGCTCAGCGTGGTGGTGGAGCAGGTCGGGCCAGCCGCTGGCGCGGGGAAGGGCAGCATCAGCGCCCAGATCATTGAGGAGGCGACGGAGCGTTCCAACCCTGTGTCGCCCGATACGAGGGTCAACATAGCGGCAGGAGCCTTTTTGGGACTTTTGCTTGGCTTCCTGATGGGCCTCATCCGGGAGAAGGTGCGCTCGCGTGTGCGGGAAGTGAGTGACCTTCAGGCCGCAGGGCCGGGCGCCGTTCTTGCTGTGGTGGAACGCAGCCCGGGCGACGTGCCGCTGGTAGTGGCCGAGCCGTCAAGCACGGCCGCTGACCAGTATCGTCGCGCAGTGATGAACCTTCAAGAGTTGCACGGGGCGGAAGGGCCGTTAAGTCTTGTGGTGGCTTCCGCCTCCTACCGGTCGGCGAGCTCCCGGGTTACGGCCAATCTGGCGGCGGCCTTCGCGGAGCAGGACGCCCGGGTCATCGTGGTGGAGGCAAACCCGGGACCGGGTGCGACCGGAATGCGCGGCCTTTCGGACGTTCTGGAAGGCGAGGTGGCGCTCGAGGATGCGGTCATTCCCGCCGCAGGCGGAACCTACGACCGGCTTCCGGCTGGAAAGACGGGAGCGAACCGCCACCGGCAGTTGGCGTCAAAACGGCTGGATGGCTTGATTGCGCGCCTGCAGTCGCTGTACGAGGTTGTACTCGTCGAAGCGGCGCCACTGTCCCAGGCGGCCGACGCCCTGCAGATCGGACGGCGCCTTGATGGCCTGGTGTTGACAGTCGAGGACGGTACAACCCGGCGTGGGGACGTGCAGACACGGTTGGCGGAGATGCGGGCCGCTGGGGTTCAGCTCTCCGGAGTGGTCTTCTGCCTTCGGAAGAGGCGATCGACGCGTAAGGGCGTCCGCGCTTCCCAGCCGGCTGGCGATCCAGCGGCTTCTGCTCCCAGACATGAGATGGTCTGACCGCCGCTCCGAAACGGAGCTCCGGAGTGGAACGGGGCCCGGAGTCTGCTGGTCACAAAAAGGTTACGGCGCGTATTGGATCATCACCGGCGGCGTGTTAGCGTATGTAACGTTTGTTACACGTCGCGCGTTTTGGATGCCTCTGTGGGGGGCCGAGAGCCAAAGTGCCGGGCGTGGCATCTTTCAAGCCCCAGTGCTAAAGGTCTCAGTAGTACGCGATCAACCGAATGGCCATGTTCCTACGGTTTTGCAACGATCACCGACGCCTGGAGTTATGACGTATGCGCTCACCTAATCGCGCCCCTTTTTCCGAAGCGGGAGTAGCAGCCCTCGCCGTGCTTGCCATCGCACTGTCGCCTGCTGCGCCGGCTCATGCCGCTGAGACCCCCGCCCTGCATGTCCAGGACGACTTTTCCAGCCCCCAAGCCGGCGGATGGGGGGCCCCCGACGACGGTGGACCATACTCGTACAGCAGCGAAACGGGGCTCAGGGTCGTGGACCATTCGGGTGTCATCGCCATCGACGAGCCAGGGTCGGTTCGAGACGTCACCTATGCCGGTGCCAAAGTCGACGACGTACGGGTCTCAGCCAATGTGAACGTCCGGGAACTGCCGCAAAACGGCCTTGGCGCCACGTTTGCTCTCCAGGCCCGCAAGGCCAACGGATGGTCGTACCGCTCCACGCTGCGCACCACGCCCGATGGTTCTGTCTACTTGGCCGTCAGCCGGATCGACGGTGCGCCCGAAAACGTAACGCAGTTGAGCGAAGAGCGGCTGACCGGCATCAATGCAGCCGCGGGCCAGAAGCTGAAGGTTGAATACGAGGTCACGGGTGCGGATCCCGTGACGTTGAAGGCCAGGCTCTGGGCCGATGGCAGCGAGCAGCCTGACTGGCAGGTTGTAGCCAAGGACGCGTCAACAGACCAAATCCGGGCGGCAGGAGCTACCGGCCTTTGGGCCTACACGTCGAGCGGTTCGGAGGGTGTGCGGTTCGGAGTGCAGCGTTTCGAAGCAACGGACGCAGGAACTCAGTCGCCGGCGCCCGACCCGGCCCCGGCGCCCGCCCCGGCCCCGGCTCCCGCGCCTGAACCGGCGCCCGCACCCGCACCGGCCCCGGCTCCCGCGCCTGAACCGGCGCCCGCTCCCGCGCCTGAACCGGCGCCGGTATCTACTTCTCAGGCGGGCTCCCTCCCGGTGGGGCGGGCATCATATCCGTACCCCGCCGGCGCTGTCTTTGTGTCACCGGGCGGGTCCGACGCCGCCAGTGGCCGGATCGGTGCGCCACTGCAGACTCTGCAGCAGGCTGTTCGTACAGCCCCCGCAGGGGGCACCGTGGTGCTGCGTGGTGGTGAATACCACGAATCGGTGATGCCGGAGAATCACAAGAAGCTGACAATACAGAACTATCCTGGCGAAGCGGTCTGGCTGGACGGCAGCGAGGTCATTAACGGCTGGACTAAGTCGGGCAATGCCTGGGTTCGTACGGACTGGAATACGAACTTCGATACCAGTCCCACCTATAACCGGGGTAAAGCAGATAACGCCAACGCCGGCTGGTCCTTCATCAGCGCGTCGTACCCGATGGCTGCCCACCCGGACCAGGTCTGGATTGGCGGCGCGGCACAAAAACAAGTGGGCAGCCGTGGCGCCGTTACGGCAGGCACCTTCTATGTTGACCGTGCCGGGAAGCGTCTCTACGTGGGCAGCGACCCCACCAGCCAATCCGTGCGCGCCAGCACTCTCAACAGAGCCATTTCCCTCCGCGCTGACGGCAGCGTACTGCGCGGAGTGGGCGTACGGCGCTACGCTCCCTCGGTGCCCGATATGGGCGCCATCGAAGTGAGCCGGCTGGCGGCCAACGGCGTGGTCGAAAACGTGGTGACGACTGACAACGCGACGACCGGGTTAACGGTCGGTGCGCCCAATGTCGATCTGCGAAGGGTCACCAGCTCCAACAACGGCTTCCTTGGCATCCACTCCGCCTATGCCGATCGCCTGGTGGCGGACGCTGTGCGGGTGACGAACAACAATACCGAGCACTTCAACCAAGTACCGGCCGCGGGCGGATTCAAGGCTACTCGTAGCCGGGATATCACTGTGACCAACAGCGCGATTTTGGATAATGACGGCACGGGCTTGTGGATGGATGAATCCGTTTACGACATAAAAGTGACCAATAACGTGATTTCCGACAATCGGAGGCACGGGCTCGTGCTCGAACTTTCCGATACTGCTGTGATTGCCAACAACCTGATGAGGAGCAACGCTCAGAACGGGGTGTACCTCATCAACACCGGCCACACGGCGGTCTGGAATAACACGCTTGAGGGAAACCGGAGCGGTATTTACGTCGCGCAGGATCAAAGGTCCCCCGCAAACCGCCGCACCCCGGGCCGCGACCCCCGGCAGGCTAACCCGGACCCCACTATGCCGTGGATCAGTCAGGACATCCGGATCAGTAACAACATCGTTTCTGGCGGCCCCGACGCCGCCGGTAAATTGCTCGTAGTGGCTGACCAAACCCGCAATAAGACGGGCCAGCAGATGGGCCTCGGGGTCCGCGGAAATCTTTACCATCGGAGCTCGGCGGCTGCTCCGTTGTTCTCCTGGTCAGCCGGCGCCGCCGGTCTCAGAAACTACGACTTCACGGGGTACCGTCAAACCACAGGACAGGATGCCAGAGGGATTTTGCTGACCGGCGCGGCTGTGCTGGCACCTTCTGGCGGAGTCTCTGCTGCCGTTACTTCAGCCGTCTCCTCGGTGGCTGAGCCGATCCCGGCCCGGATCAGAACCCTGACCGGATTGTCGACGGACCTCCGGCTCGGAGCGTCTGTAACGGGGCAATGACGGCCACCTGCAGCTGCGGCACTGGCAGCTGATATGCAGGTGTTCCTTGTCAAGAGGGCAAGGGTGAGCGGTCCAGGGCTGGCTTGTCCTGGACCGCTTCTTTTCACCCGCTCTCCGGAGGGCCGGTGGAGCCTGGACGGCGCCACGACCACGCACTCGATCCCTGCCGCAAGCAGTACCCGGGCCAGTCCGAAGCCGGTGGGGCCTGCTGCATGGACAACCAGGACCGGGCCCGGCAATCCGGCGGCCCAGCCGGTAATCCCGGGATTGTGCGCCGCAAGGCTCTGGCGCAGAATCCCGTCGGTCCCGGTCGACAGCGCAGCCTTTCACACTGCACGCCTGGACATCCAAACAGACGTAGGTACGCTTATTCCTGGCCGGAACCTCCAGACGTTCAAATGTGGCTCTACCGGTCCAACATCCGCACCATAAAAGGGTCGTTTAGACGGATCGTGACCGGGTGCCTCTGAGTGCTGAAACGTTGTCCTTCAGGTTCCTGCTGGCCAGCCGCGAAAGACCATATCCGGAGTAGTAGGGTAGGCGTTTTCCCGCCAGCAACCGCCCGGCCAGCCTTCCCAACAGCGTGGAGCGACGCTGCACCTGCAACCGCTGGATGCCAGCCACGGTGTGCAGCTTGGCCGGACGGAGGTTGAGGGCGCCAGCGGCGGCGGCGTCCATGAGCAGTTGGTGCCCCCGCCTGGTGCGCGCGATGGCAACAGGGCGACCCTGCTGGTTTTCAAACAGTGGGTAACCATTTTCGTCTGCGTCCCAGTAGTCGCCCACGGCGATATCCGCGTCTTCACCGACCCCGTCCGGGCATAATTTACAACGCCACTGGAGGGTGCGGCCCAGGTGCCGGCCCCCGGACTCGTCGTACGAAAGCGATGCGGCGTTGCCGGCCCGGTCCGTCAGGGCAAAATTCCCGAACCAGCCGTTGCCCGGTAGCGCAACTCGGCCACCTCATCTACTTCAGTGCCGAGGGTTTGGGCGAGTCGGCCCGTTGCATGCTGGCTCGGCGTTCCGGCGCAAAAAGGACAGCATCACCGGAGCCTCGTCCGCTGCCACCCCTGTTGCTTTGTTGCAGGCTCTTGAGGGCACTGAACTCGCAGGGCTTGCCCACGACGGCAAGGTCCGTTCCGCCGTCGTCCACGCTCTGCACGTTCGATACGGGCGCATAGCGGGAACCCGCGGAGGCTATGAATTCTTCTTTGCTGATGATCCTGACAGGCACCGTCCTGGTGGGGGCGGAGGCGCTGCCGGCGCTGGTTATTGCCGCCTTGATCCGGCCGGACCTCACTAGCCACTCACCCAGTGCAGTCAGGACACCGCCACTACTGCCGGCAAAACGGATCTCCTCGTCGCTTGCCCACGCCTCCCAGGAAGAAACGTAGGAGCCAAAACTGGGGTGGCGCAGCGGCCGATCCACAGTATTGGGCGAGCGAAGGCGGACGCCAGGGCGAACTTCCTTGAAAAGACGCGGTAGCTTTGGGGTCACGTCCGTCTTGCGCGGCTGCAGCCAATTCGGGCCGGAGGTATCCCTGGTTCGACAGACTCATGGTGATCCGGTCGCTGATCAGGGCACACGCCCCGCAGCCGCTGCAATTGTCATTAGCGAGGACCTTTGGCACAGCCTGGCGGAGTGGATCCGTACGTGCGTTGTCACAGGGGATCCTTCTGGTCAGTGGAGGACGCTGCGGTGGACGCGGAGGGCCCCCGTTGAGCGTGCCGTGAGCGGGCGGGCCGCAGCATGCGTCGGGCGACGTCCAGGATTTCCAGCGCGTCCCGTCGGATCGGCGGGACGACCAGCGCCAAGGCGGCGCAGACGATCAGGGCAGCCGAAACAGCGGAGAGGAGGGCCACTACCGCCGGCACGTGCGCCAGGGCAGTCGAGACGCCCCACGAGGTACCTAGCGCGGCGGCGGACATGAACACGATGCGGAAGGCACCTCCGTAGAGGCGGCGTACCGGCAGGGGGGTGCACCGTGAAAGCCACCAAAAGGAAAGGGGCCATGTGAGGGCAGGGGCGACAGCGTAACCGGCAGCAACCCCGATCACGCCCCATTGGCTACCAAGGAGGATGAAGAGCACTCTGATCACGGACGAAACTATGGTGTACTGCACGAGGTTTCGCGTTAGTCCACGAGTGACATATACCCAGTAGCCAACAAAGGCGAGCACCTGGAAGATCCCGGCAATGGCCAAAAGCGAAAGGATTGGGGCCACCCCACTCCACTCGCCAGTTCCCAGGAAAACGGCCGTTAGTGGCACGCATGCGCCCGCGCCGGCGCCCAGCACGAAGCCCAAACTGTGGCCCAGCGCGCTCTGTCCCCGGAGCAGGAAGGCGGAGTAGCGGGCTTCATCGTCCCGCAGCTTGGCAAGGATCGGAATCGCTATCCGCGTGACCGGGGAGCGCACCTGGTTCAAGGGACTCATCAGCAATTGGAAGGCCCGGTTGTACTCGCCGAGTGGGCCGGCACCAAAGCGCAGCCCAATGACCACCGAGTCTGCATTGTTGCTGGCGTAACCGATGAGCTGCGTAGCCACGATATTCCAGCCGAAACGGAGCATCCCGTCCATAGAAGTGGCTCGCGAATACTTACCGGGCAACCATCCTGACCCTGCCACCACGATGACGAGCATGACGGCGTACTGGACCAACTGCTGGGCGACCAGCGCCCAATATCCGGCGCCGGCCGCTGCGAGTCCTGCTGCGGGCCCAAGCGCGACCAGGGGGGCTACGACGTCGGCCGTGGCGAGCCGGGTGAACCGGAGGTTGCGGTTGAGGTCTACGCGGTATTGGGTGGCCATGCCGTTCAGGAGGAAGGTCCAGGCGAGGCTCTGCGCGATAGGAACCAATGAGGGCTGGTGAAACAGTGCGGCGATCAGCGGGGCAGAAATCCAAACGAGGATTGAAAGCAGAAAACCGATGGACGAGTTGATCCAGAATAGGTTGTTGCGCTGGCTCCTGGACAGTGTTTTGGCTTGGATCGCAGCCGTGGACAGGCCAAAATCCCGGAAGATGTCGGCAACGCCGATGACTGCGGCAACCATGGCCAATAGGCCATAGTCTTCGGGCGAGAGCAGGCGAGCCAGGATGGCAACCGAAAGTACCTGAACTGCTATTCGCAGGGCTTGGCCGGACATCGTCACAAAGACCCCGCGTGCGGCTTGGTTTGCGAGCGATGGTCCCCCCTCCACATTGCTCTTCACCCGGTCACTGGACCTTGTCTCGATGGAAGGATTCCAGCGACCGCTGCGCAACAGCCAGCAGTTCCTCTGCCACTGCCAGCACAGATCGCACCTGCCGATCGAGGCCCGGGTCTTCGCAGGCGGCCAGCACCGCGGCCACAGGGTCCGGATGGCTGCGGAGGTCAACCGTGTGGTTCCAGCCCAGATCCTGGAACAGGGGCGCAAACTTCCGCGAGTAGGCCAGGGCGACAGCCGGGGTGCCCGCTGAGAGCGCATTCAGGCAGGCATGCATCCGCGAGCCAATCACCATGCTGCCGCTTGCCAACAGCTCCCTCACGCCGGTGAGGGACGCCGGTATCAGCACTTCGGCCCCGCGGGCGTGTGCGGCTGCGAACTCCCGGATAGCCGGAACATCATTGTCGGCAACAGGGGAGTCAAGGACGTGAGCCAGGAGGCTCACGCTTCTTCCGTCGCGGAGCAGCTCCTGGTAGAGGGCCGTAACCGTCCTTCGGTAGTGCTCCGCGTCCACGTGGGGACCGGGAGTCCACAGGAGTCCGGAGATGTTGAGGATAACGTCACGCTCTGCCGTCCGCGGGGGCTGGGGCAGTGCGAACACGACATCCGTGCTTTCCACATCCACCGGCCGTCCCAACTTTTCGGCCTGGCCCGCACTTGCCGAGTCACGGGACATCACAACGGCCGCCGTATGAAGGCTGCGTCGACCGAGTGCCCGGCCGGCCGCCGACACGAAGGGGCCGATGGTCTGCGGCCCGAGAATAAGCGGCACGCCAGCCCGGTGCACAAGTTCCGCAACCATGCCCATTCCGAAGAGGCGCTCCACTCCGTAAAGGTCGGCGAAACTATCTCCGGAGCGGGTATCAATGACCATGTCAAAACTTTGAATCCATCTTTTCAGTCCACGGTTGCCTGTCACCCACTCCTTGGCCAGGGATCTGGGGCTGCTTATGGGCATAGGAGCGGTGCCCTTGCCATAGTCCTGAAATTCGATTTCGGCATCCGGCCAGACGCGTTTGATTAAGGAAGCCGTTCCTTCCGCCAGGACATGCAGCCCCAAATTAGCGGAATCCTGATGAGCCCATAGCACTAGGACCCTCACGGCGCCGTGCCCGTTGGCTGGTCGAAAAAGGTCCCCCAAATATCCAATTTTCCCCTTAGCTCATCGCGGCCACACGGGCCGTCGGCGGTTCTTCTAATTCGTCCTGGGAATACGCAGAGTCACTCCAAGATTCAGCTGCCGAACCTGTTGCCCTGAAAAGTCACCAGCCCGCTGCGTCTAATGTAGTTTGCAAATGTCGTTTTCACTACAGTTAAAGAGCCGGCACACCGACATGCGGCCTGCGCGGCACGCACGCCCGGGGACCGGTACGGAGGAGGAGCAGGCCGGCCGCCCTGACTGCACCTCGCGCGGGCACATGAGATGATTACGTAAGGATTGCATTGCGTAATAGGCCCAGCATGGGCCAGCCAAGGGAGGAAATTAACTGTGGCAACGGTTTCAGCTTCGACGTTCCTGGGTTCTGTTGACGTCGCAATGGACAACGCCGAAGTGCTGCGGATCCGCAACGACTTCCCGATCCTGCACCAGCTTGTCAACGGCAAGCCGCTGGTCTACCTGGATTCCGGGGCCACCTCGCAGAACCCCCTCAGCGTGCTGGAGGCCGAGCAGGAATTCTATGAGCAGCGGAACTCGGCGGTCCACCGCGGGGCGCACCACCTGGCAGTGGAGGCCACCGAGGTCTTCGAAGACGCCAGGGAAACGGTGGCGGCATTCATCGGGGCCGACGCCGACGAGCTCATCTGGACCTCCAACGCCACTGAAGGCCTGAACCTGCTCAGCTACTCCTTCCTCAATGCCTCGCTGCCCGGCGCCGCCCCCGAAGCCGCCAGGTTCGCCCTGGCGCCCGGCGACGAGCTGGTGGTCACGGAGATGGAGCACCACGCCAACCTGATTCCCTGGCAGCAGCTGGCGGAACGGACCGGGGCCGCCCTGAAGGTCATCCCCGTGGATGACAACGGAGCCCTGGACCTGGACGCCGCCGCCCGCATCATCGGCAGCCGGACCCGCGTGCTGGCGTTCACCCACGCCTCCAACGTCCTGGGCACCATCAACCCCGTAACCTCGCTGGTCGCCTTGGCCCGGGCCGCGGGTGCCCTCGTGGTCCTCGATGCCTGCCAGTCGGCGCCGCACCTGCCCCTGGACGTCAAGGCCCTGGACGTGGACTTCGCCGTGTTCTCCGGCCACAAGATGCTGGCCCCGACCGGAATCGGCGCCCTGTACGGCCGCTCGGAGTTGCTCAACGCGATGCCCCCCTTCCTGACCGGCGGCTCGATGATCACCAGCGTCACCACGGAGCGGGCCGGATTCCTGCCCAGCCCGCAGCGCTTTGAGGCCGGAACCCAGCGGATCTCACAGGCCGTGGCCCTGGCCGCCGCCGCGAACTATCTCAGCGAAACCGGCCTCTCCCGGATCCACGCCTGGGAATCGGAGCTCGGGCAGCGCCTCGTGGAAGGACTCGAGTCCATCCCCGGGATCCGCGTGCTGGGCCCGGCAGCCGGCCAGGAGCGGATCGGCCTGGCGGCCTTCGACGTCGCAGGTGTACACGCCCACGATGTCGGACAGTTCCTGGACAGCCGGGGCATCGCCGTGCGGGTGGGCCATCACTGCGCCCAGCCCTTGCACCGCAGGCTCGGGCTGACGGCGACAACGCGTGCCAGCAGCTACCTTTACAACACCACGGACGATGTGGACGCGTTTCTCAACGCCGTCGCGGACGTCCGCGCATACTTCCAAGCCTGAGGACGGTAGTACATGAGTCTCGACCAGCTGTACCAGCAGATCATCCTGGAGCACTCCAAGGCACGCCACGGCAGCGGGCTGGCCGCAGCCGTCGCGCCCGACGGGGCGCGCAGTGGCCAGTCCCACCAGCTGAATCCGGTCTGCGGCGACGAGATCACGGTCCGGGTCTCCGTGGCCGGCGGGAAGGTCAACGAGCTGCGCTGGGACGGCGAGGGCTGTTCGATCTCCATGGCGTCGGCCTCCGTGCTGACGGAACTGGCCGAGGGTATGACCGCCGAGGAGCTGCGCACCGTCATCGACAGCTTCCGCGAGGTGCTGCGCTCGCGCGGCAAGGTGGCCGCGGATCCTGAGGTCCTGGGGGACGCTGCCGCGTTTGAAGGCGTGTCCCGTTACGCCGCAAGGGTCAAGTGCGCCATGCTCTCCTGGGTGGCAGCCGAGGACGCCCTGGGCCAGGCTGTTTCCAACTGACGGCTGCCCCGGGGACGCCCCCGGGGACGCCCTCGGGCCAGGCCC
>JAODMV010000320.1 GCA_025464875.1 Arthrobacter sp.
TGCGTCATTGGCCTTTGGAAGGCCCTTTGAAGCCAAAGTCCCCGGAGGGATAGCGGTAGCTGGCATGTTTCGGAACCACGCCGGATCGAAAAGGTCTTCAGCAACCTCGAGGACGGCCAGGGTGGGATCTACCCCGAGAGCGGCACGACCACGGGCCCGTAGGCCGTTAACTGCGGCGCCTATCCCGCATCCGGCCCCTACGTGATGCCGGCATCCCGGCCTTCAAGTTCACCGAGGAGGAATCCAGCCGTCTGCTGAAGATGGAAGACGAGCTGCACCAGCGCGTGGTGGGCCAGGACGAGGCGATCAGGTTGGTTTCGCGGGCTATCCGCCGCACCATCCAGCGCGAGATCGAGAACCAGCTCTCCGAGAAGATCCTGTTCGGCGAAATCCACCCCGGCGACATCGTGGTGGTGGACGTTGACGGCGAGGGCGACGACGCCAGGTTCACCTTCACAGGAACCACCAAACCCCGGATCCCGGACGCACTGCCGGCCTCCGGCTGAGGACGAAGCGACCGGCGCCCGCGAGTGCTGCCTCAAGGCGCCTTTGATCTTTTCGCCAGTGCGCAGCAGATCGGCCCTGAATGCCCCGGACGCCGGCTCGTTGCCGACCCAGGAGTCTGCGCATCGCCATCGAGTAAGGAAGCTCAGCGTGGCATGCGCAACGTTCCGCACGCTGCGCGAAACGACAGCGGACGCCACGCTAGTTCAATGTCTTCCCGGCGCAACGCGAAATCGACCAACACAGCCGTCGCCAAGAGTGCGGGTGCCGAAAATTTCATGCCAAGGCCCTGGGGAACACATTGATTCGTGTGGTCGTTTTATGAGTAGGACCATTCATGAACGCAACACTTACGGCGTTGATCATCCCGGCCAAGGTCAGCGATCCTGTCAGAATCGAAGCCCTGGGCACCGGACTGGAGGCCTTGGGGTACTGGGTCGCTGGCGCCGTCGAGTCGATCACCCGCGGCGACTGGGAGGTCTACCTCAACGCTGAAGGTACCCTTATCGATTTGCCTGCCAATCTCCGGGCTGCGCAGCTCATGCACGTTTACGGGCTAGACCTTGGCGGAGTCACGCGCGGAACAGCCGTGTTCTTGGGCCGCGACGCTCACGGCGGAAAGTCCGAGGTACCGGAGCACCTGATCCGCCGAACCGAAGAGCTCTTCGGCGTACCGAGAGCCGCCTGAGAGCAGGCCACTAATGCGCATTGCCGTCAAGTAAGGAAGCTTACCGTGGCGTGCAACGTCGCTCAGAAGCTCATCGCCTCCCATTTGGTTGCCGGCCGGATGATTCCCGGGTCCGATCGGGCTCCGTGTTGACCAGACACTCACCCAGGATGCGACCGGAACCCTGGTCATGCTTGAACTGGAGGCAATCGGACTCGACCGGGCACACACTGAGGGTTCGGTGCAGTACATCGACCACAACACATCGACCACAACCTTTTGCAGGCCGACAGCAAGAATGCGGAGGATCATGATTTTCTTCGCTCCGCCTGCCGCCGGTTTGGCCGGTGGTTCTCGAAGGCCGGCAACGGCGTGTCTCATCCCACCCACATGCAGCGGTTCGGGATTCCGGGCAAGACGATGGTCGGCTCCGACAGCCACACCCCGGCCGCCGGTTCCCTCGGAATGTTGGCCATCGGCGTCGGCGGCACCGAGGTGGCCCTGGCAATAGCGGGCGAACCGCTCTACCTCAGGATGCCCGAGATCTGGGGCGTGCGGCTTACCGGCAAGCTGCCGTCGTGGATAAGCGCCAAGGATGTCATTCTCGAAATGCTCCGACGGCACGGCGTGAAGGGCGGCCTGAACCGGATCATCGAGTACCACGGTCCCGGCCTGACCACACTGACCGCGATGGACCGGCATGTGATCGCCAATATGGGCGCGGAGCTCGGTGCGACGACGACGGTTTTCCCGGCCGACGATCAGGTTCGGGCCTTCCTGCGCTCCGAGCAGCGCGAGGGCGACTTCGCCGAACTTCTCGCCGACGCCGGTGCGGCGTATGACGTGACCGAGGAGATTGACCTCTCCACCATCGAGCCGCTCATCGCGTTGCCGAGCTCGCCGGGCAACGTCGTTAGCTCCCGGCAGATCCTGCAGGACCTGACAAAAATGGGCGCCACCTTCGATCTGATCAGCGACGGCGCCCGCCTGCATCAGTCCGGATGCATGGGCTGCATCGGCATGGGGCAGGCTCCCGCGAACGGAAGCATCAGCCTGCGCACGATGCCGCGCAACTTCCCGGGGCGTTCGGGTACGAAGGAAGACTCGGTCTACCTGTGCTCACCGGAGACGGCCGCGGCGGCAGCACTCACCGGAACAATCGCCGACCCGCGGGACCTGACAGAGCTCTTCGACCTGGAGTACCCCGAGCTCGAACTGCCCGCGGTCTCGAGCGTCAACCTGACCATGCTGGAGAAGCCCTTGCCGCCGGAGGAAGCCTCCGAAGTGACACTGGTCAAGGGCCAAAACATCTCCTCGCTTCCGGTCTTCGGACCGCTCACGGACCGCATCGAGGCGCCGGTCGCCCTGGTCGTGGGGGACGACATTTCAACGGATGAGATCCTGCCGGCCGGGGCGCGCGTGTTGCCCTATCGCAGCAATATCCCGAAACTCGCCGCATTCACCTTCGACCAGATCGACGGACGTATCCTGCCCGCGCGGCCGGGACCCGCGACACGTCCGGCCACATTGTCGTCGCCGGCGCCAACTACGGCCAGGGATCCTCGCGGGAGCACGCCGCGATCACCCCACGCTTCCTCGGGCTGCGTGCGGTCGTGGCCGTCTCGTTCGCGCGGATCCATTGGCAGAACCTGGCCAATTTCGGCGTACTCGCACTCGAGTTCACGAATGCCGCCGATCACGGCCGTATCCAGCAAGACGATGTGCTCCTGCTGACAGGCGTGCGGGACGCGCTCGTGACCGGCACGGAAATCCTCGTCCATAACGAGAGTCGCGACGAGGTCTACCCTGTCCGCCACGGCCTCTCCGCGCGTCAGGTTCAGATGCTCCTCCCGGGTGGTCTCATTCCCTGGCTGCGCGACCGGAGAGCGCAGGACGCCTAGATGAACAGCAATCAGTCTCTCCCGTAAAGGGTGAGGGATGATTCGCGGCGACCGGGGATAAATTTCAGAGACAAAAGCCAGTCCCACTCTCCAAGGCCGACCGCCATTAAGCACACTGCAGCAGGTCAAGTCGTTGCCGCAACGCCGGACCGGTTGGAGCGGCCGCGCCTATCTGATTTCCCCTAGGCGAGGGGCCGGCCAGCACCGTGCCGTCCGGACGGGCTTGGAGGGTTGCCGGTCCTTGGCCGGGGTTAGCGGTGGCCTACCTGTTGCTGGCCTTCGGCATTCCGATGCCCGGGTCGATTCTGTGGGGGCCGGCAGCCGAGGGTCTTACATCGAAGTCGAAGATGGCCGTCGGGATGTAGACCGTGGAACAGGAATTCGGGATGTCCACTACGCCGGAGAGGCGCCCCTCGATCGGTGCGGCACCCAGGATTACGTATGCCTGCTCGCTGCTGTAACCGAATTTGGTCAGGTAATCGATGGCGTGGAGGCAGGCCCGCTGGTAGGAAAGGTGCGAGTCGAGGTAGCGTTGTTCACCGTCCAGGGTCACCGATGTGCCGGAAAACGCCAGCCATTGACTGAATTGCGGGTCGACGTTGCCTGGCATGAAGATGGCGTTTTCGCTCACCCCATAGGTTTCCATGCCGCCCTTGATGAGGTCCACCCTGAGGTCCATGAAACCGCCCATTTCAATCGCCCCGCAAAAGGTGATCTCGCCGTCTCCCTGGGAAAAGTGCAGGTCTCCCATGGAGAGGTTGGCTCCATCGACGAAGACGGGGTAGAAGACCCGTGTCCCTTTGGACATGTTCTTGATGTCCTGGTTTCCGCCGTTTTCCCGTGGAGGGGCGGTCCTGGCCGCTTCCGCGGCTACCCTGTCGAATTCCGAGGCCGCCAGGTGCCCCAGTACGGCGTAACGGGGTTCGGGCGGCAGGGCCAGGGGCGGGACCCGGTCCGGGTTGGTGGCGATCAGGTCGCCTTCGCGCTTGTTCCATTTGGCGAGCAGTTGGGCTGAGGGGGCTGTTCCCATCAGGCCGGGGTGGATCAGTCCGGTAAAGGAGACGGCCGGTACGTGGCGCGACGTGGCGATTTGGCCCTGAAAGTCCCAGATGGCCTTGTATGCGTCGGGGAATTGTTCAGTGAGGAAGCCGCCGCCGTTGGTGGTGGCGAAGATGCCGGTGTAACCCCAGCCCTGGCCGGCTAACGGGCCGGAATCCTCCTGCGGTATGGGACCGACGTCCAGGATGTCGACCACGAGCAGGTCACCGGGCCTGGCACCTTCGACGGCGAACGGTCCGCTGAGTTTGTGAACGGTCATCAATGGGGCGTTGAGGACGTCTTCGGCGGAGTCGTCGTTCACGATCGCGCCGTCGAACCATTCCCGGCAGTCCACCCGGAAGGAATCACCCGGTCTGACCGTGGCTACGGGCGGAACCTCGGGGTGCCATCGGTTGTGACCGATCTTTTCCTGGTCCTCGAACTTTCTGTTGGAGTCAAGAGCAAATATCTTTTGGGGCATTTCGTCTCCTTTGACTGGTCGCCGCTTCAGTGCTGCTTATGGGCGCGGCAGTTTCCGATGTAGCGGGTTGGATGAATACGGCTGGACACGGCTGGGTGGGCCCGGAATGGTCGAATCTACGAGCTCGGGCTCGGCCGCACTGCGCTCCGTGGCGTCGATTAGCCGGAAGGCCGAAGATCCGGTCCTGGAAAGGTGCGGCGGGCTGATCCGCCGGCGTGCGGGCCCGCCGCAGTTCGGGCAGGGCATGGTCTCGGGTGCGTGTCCGAGCGGGTGGGATGCCTCGAAAAGTGAGCCCTCGGGGCAGCGGTATTCATAGGTGGTCACGGGCTGGGTGTCCTTTCTGATCCGAGGAAATCGAAGGGTTGACACCCCGGGAGGAACGTCAGGTGGAGCGCGTCACGGGCGCGGCTTCGCCGCCGGGTCTGGCAGAGGCGCGCATCGCTCCCCGGCCGAGGATGTAGGCAGCGACCAGG
>JAODMV010000325.1 GCA_025464875.1 Arthrobacter sp.
TCCGGCGAGGTGCTGGCCACGGTGATGTCTCCGAACCGCAGGTAGCTGGCGAAGGGGGCGGGGTTCCTCCGTCGAAGCGCCAGTTAGGCCTGCCACGGGTCCAGCCCATCCGGCCCGGCAGGTGCCGATGCCGTCAGGGCGGTGGTGAGGCAGACCTCGTAGCTGTTGCCCTCCGCGATCTCCTGCTGGGCCTCGGAGATTTTGCCCTTGTAGCTGGCCTCGGTGTCCCGCGAAGTGAAGTCCAGTCCGGCGCTGCCGCGCACGGCGGGCACGGCACCATTGCTCCCGCCCGCTGCTGAGGCTGGGCCGGCTGCCGGGGCCTGGGCCGCAGGCTCCGCGGAAGCCGCCGCCGCGGTCACTGCCGAGCGGGCCGTCTCAAGCCACGCGCCGGCGTCCGGGGTGTCCAGGGCCAGGAGCCACGCCGTGCGCTCCACATGGTCCAGGACCACGGCGCGGCCGGCAAAGATCAGGCAGGCGTCCGGGGTTCCGGCCGCGACGTCACTGCCGCCCGTTTCACGCTTGAGTTCATAGCCGAGGTAGCCCAGCCAGCCCAAGGTGAATTCGCACGGGTAGCCCTCGGGAGCGCCGAGGGCGCTGCCTCCCCAGACGCCGTCCAGCCACCGGAAAAAGGGGCCCTCCGTGGCCACGGTGGCATTGCCCGCCCTCACCCGGGTCAGCCCGGAACTGTGCCGGACCGCCTGGCCGAAGCGGCCGCCGTCGTCCGCCAGGACGCTGAAGCGGCTGCGGTCCGCGGCCGCCCCCTCGGGGTCCATGCCCGAGGCCTTCAAGGAAGAGTCGAGCCACACGGCGTTGGGCGAGCGGCCGAAAAGCGCCTCGAACAGCCGGGCGGCGTCGGGGTCTGCCTCGACCCGCTCGGCCCGGAGCCGGAACCCGCGGCGGGCAGCGAGCTCGGGCAGCAGCGCGGAACCCAGTGCAGGGAGGTACTGCAGGGCCTGCAGAACGTCGTCCGCCGCCGTGCCGTCCGCGGGGTTGAGCACTTGCACATTAGCGGAGCCCGGCACGTCGTCCGCCGCCAGCCATTCCTCTTCCTGGGCCGCCCACTGGTCCCAGAAGGGTTCGTAGCTGCCGCCGTCCCGGGCCAGCGCCCGGGCGCGGCGGTCCTGATCGGACGAATCCGCCCAGATGACGGCGTCCAGCAGGGGCCGGGCGGCTGCGGCGGCGGCGCCGACGCCTTCCACCAGAACGATTTCGGCCGGCCGGGTGACGCGGACCTCGCCGTCGTAGTGCCTTTCCCAGTCCCAGCTGACCCAGCGGGACGCTTCGCCGCGCCGCAGCGGGGCAAGGACCGTGGAAACGTAGCGCTCAATGCCCGCGGCGAGTCCGTTCCAGCCGGGGTAGATGTCTTCGAGGTGGAAGAGGGAGACCTTGTGGTGTTCCCGGAGCCGTGCCGCCAGTTCGATGGCCAGCGTGGTCTTGCCTGAGCCGGACCGCCCGTCGATAGCGATGATGACGGGTGCGGGGCTCATGAAATAGAGCGTACCCGCTGCCAGGTCCGGTCCGGCTGCTGCAGCTGGGCGCGCGCATGCTCCACGATCCCGGGGACCGAGCCCCGGATGAGGTCCCAGGTGGTGTCGAAATCGGTGTGGTCACCGTACCAGGGGTCTTCAATGCCCTGGTCCAGCAGGTCCTTGCCTTCCGCCGCGGGGTCGAAGCTGCGCAGCATGCGGACCTTGTCGAGGGACTCCCGGTCCGGGGCCGCCTGCCGCAACCAGCCATAGTGGTCCACGTCCAGCGCCAGGATCAGATCGCGGCTGTGGAACCACTCCGCGCGCCACTCGCGCGCCACATGGTGGCCTGAAGGAATGTTGTGGGCCGCAAGTTTGCGGGCGGCCCGGACATCGATGGGGCGGCCCACCTCGTAGGCGGTGGTGCCGGCCGAATCCACCACGGCTCTAGTGAGCTGCTCGGCGGCGAAGGCCTCCGCCAGCATCAATTCGGCCATGGGCGACCGGCAGATGTTTCCGGTGCAGACCGCTATGATCCGGTACTCGCTCGACATTGAGGTCATAGTGCCAAGCATGAGGGATGCGGCGCCTCTTGGCTAGTTCCGCGGCGTTCATTGTTACAAAGCTTGTCAATCCTGAATCGTGTCCTGTCACACAAGGCGGGGCGTTCGCCCCGCGGGACGTCAGTGAATCAGCGCCAGCAGAACGCCCACCGCAACGAACAATCCGCCGAAGGTCCGGTTCAGGATCTTCTGTCCCCGCGCGTCGCGGGTGAAGCGCTGGAAGGACGCGGCCGCCGCCGCGAAGAAGAACCACATCACCAGGATGTCGATCACCACCACGGTGGCGGTCAGGACCAGGTACTGCGGCAGCAGCGGCTGCTCCGGGCGGATGAACTGGGGCATGAAGGCCAGGAAGAATACGACCGCCTTGGGGTTGAGCAGGTTGACCCACAGGCCGCGGCGGAACATGGAGAAGGCCGGCTCGTCCCGGAGCGCGGCGGCTTTCCCCGGATCCGGATCGGGTTTGTGCAGGAGTTGCCTGACGCCGAGGTAGACCAGGTAGGCGGCGCCGGCGTAGCGGATGACGTTGAAGGCCACGGGGGAGCTGGACACCAGCACGCCGACGCCCAGGGCCACGATCACGATGTGCACGATCAACGCGGCCTGCTGGCCCAAAATGCCCCAGATGGAACGGCGGAAGCCGGCGTTGAGGGAGTTGCTCATGGTGTTGATCGCGCCCGCGCCGGGCGTGCAGCTGATCAGGACGCCGGCGCCGGCCAGGGCGAGCCAAAGGGAGGGTTGCACCACGACAGTTTACGGCCGCGGCAGGCCGGTCCATCCGTTTGCCGCAGGTGGCCGCGGCGGGGCCGCGAATCCGGCCTTTTTCGGCGAACCGCGCACCTTGCGTGCAGGCAAACCGCGCGGCTCCTTCTAGACCCGGGCTAGGCCCGGGCGATCACTTCGCCGTTGGGGATCAGGAACCAGCCGTCGGCCGTGGAGCCCCAGCGGTGCCAGCCCGCGGAGATCCGGGCCAGGTCCGCAGCGTTGGCGAAGCCGTATTCGAGCGCCTGGTCCGCGAAGGCCGAATGCAGCACCCGTTCGCCCCACACCCGCGCCTGCCACCGCCGCTGCTGGGAAGTGGCATAGAGCCAGTTGCTGCTGGACGGCGCCACGTCGGTGAACCCGGCGGACTGGGCCCAGGACACCAGGCGCCGGCCCGCATCGGGCTCTGCCCCGTTGCGCCGCGCGATCCGCTGGTACAGCTCCATCCATTCGTCGAGCTCCGGGATGGCCGGGAACCAGCTCATGCCGTGGAAATCGGCATCGCGCACCGCCACTATTCCGCCGGCCCTGGCCACCCGGCGCATCTCCCGCAGGGCGGCCACCGGTTCCGTCAGATGCTGGAGAACCTGGTGGGCGTGGACGACGTCGAAAGTCCCGTCCTCGAAGTCCAGGTCATAGAGGTTGCCGGCGACAAACTCGACATTCTCGACGCCGCGCTCGGAGGCAAGCGCCGTGGCGTGGGCGATCACGTCGGGGGAGCGGTCCAGCCCGGTCACAGTGCCGGGCGCGACGAGCCCGGCGAAATCGCAGGTGATGCTGCCCGGCCCGCAGCCGACGTCGAGCACCGAGACCCCGGGCGTGAGGTGCGGGACCACAAATGCCGCTGAGTTCTCCGCTGTCCTCGAGGCATGGGCATGGACCACCGACTCATGGTGGCCGTGCGTGTACACATCGTCCGGCTGTTCCGCGCTCATAATGGCACGCTACCCTCCCGCGGTTGAAAACGGCCCTGTCGCGTCCCGGCGGCGCTCGATAGACTGCCCCTGCGCCCGGCCGGGCGTGCGCGATGCTTCAAGGAAGGATCCGTCAGAAATGTCCGAATACAGCGAGTCTGATCGAACGGCAGCAGAACAGCGGCGCGGCGGGACGCCGGAGGATGCGGCCCAGGACGCGGCAGTGGAAGGCGACGTTGCCGACGGCCAGTACGTCGAGGGCGACTACGGCGCGGCGGGTACAGCGGGTGAGAATCCGGCCGCGGCCGTGGAGGGCGAATATTCCGCCGGGGACTACGGCGACGCGGGAGTGGCCGGCGCGGCTTCCGCCGTCGGCGACGACGAAGGCGAATATACCGAAGGGGACTACGGCGAGGCCGGCGTCGTCGGCGCAACGGTCACTGCCATCGAGGACGGCGACTACCCCGAAGGCGATGATGGCGCCGCGGGCCCGGCGGGCGCGCAGCGGACGGACCGCAGGGTGAACGGGGAGCCGGGCTACCCGGCACGCGAGGACGAAAGCTAGTCTGCGGAGCGGATTCGCGCACAGCGAAACCGTGCCCTGGCCTCGGAAAACTCCCGAAGATAGGCGGAATCCCGGGCCCTTGGGACCGCCCCGGGCCGCCATCAATCCAAAGTTGAGTCTGGTGGGCTCAACTTTGGATTGACTTAACTTCGGTGCTGAGTAAGGTTGAGTGCAGATCGCTCAATACCTGTCGGGCCTGACCGCCCGCAGCTCTACTCAGCAAGATTCCAAGGACAGAAGGAAGTAACACATGTCACGTGCAGTAGGTATCGACCTCGGAACAACCAACTCCGTCGTCTCCGTTCTCGAGGGCGGCGAGCCCACCGTCATCGCCAACGCCGAGGGTGGCCGCACCACGCCGTCGGTCGTCGCCTTCTCCAAGTCCGGCGAAGTCCTGGTCGGCGAGATCGCCAAGCGCCAGGCCGTCAACAACATTGACCGGACCATCGCTTCCGTCAAGCGCCACATGGGCACCGACTGGACCGTCGCCATCGACGACAAGAAGTACACGGCGCAGGAAATCTCCGCCCGCATCCTGATGAAGCTGAAGAACGACGCCGAGTCCTACCTGGGCGAAAAGGTCACCGACGCCGTGATCACCGTTCCGGCCTACTTCAACGACGCCGAGCGCCAGGCCACGAAGGAAGCCGGCGAGATCGCCGGCCTGAAGGTCCTGCGCATCGTCAACGAGCCCACCGCGGCCGCCCTGGCGTACGGCCTGGACAAGGGCAAGGAAGACGAACTCATCCTGGTCTTCGACCTCGGCGGCGGTACCTTCGACGTCTCCCTGCTGGAAGTCGGCAAGGACGAAGACAACTTCTCCACCATCCAGGTCCGCGCCACCGCCGGTGACAACCGCCTCGGCGGCGACGACTGGGACCAGCGCGTTGTTGACTACCTGCTGAACCAGCTCAAGGTCAAGGGCATCGACCTCTCCAAGGACAAGATTGCCCTGCAGCGCCTCCGCGAAGCAGCCGAGCAGGCCAAGAAGGAACTCTCCTCCTCCACCAGCACCAACGTCTCCCTCCAGTACCTCTCCGTCACGCCGGACGGCCCGGTCCACCTGGACGAGCAGCTGACCCGCGCCAAGTTCCAGGAC
>JAODMV010000286.1 GCA_025464875.1 Arthrobacter sp.
GCCTACTACGGGTTCCTCTACGGCCACATCCTCAACGAGCTCCAGGAGTTCATTGTGGACCCAGAGGAAAACGAAGCCCTGCTCCGCCTCGGGCTGCACCGCCTGCCGCCGAAGGACTTCCCCCACCTCCGAGTCCTGGCCCCCATCCTCTCCGGCTATGACGGGAGGGCCGAACTGGACCAGGGCCTCAGCATCCTCCTCGCAGGCCTCACGGCACGTCTCCCCGGCCCGCAGGGTCAACGCAACCCTGAACGGCCAACTCTGTGAAAGAGCCGAAGTATGTTTCTACTCTTCGGCCTTAAGGCGGCCCTTCGCGCTCTGCCCGGCCACGCGGCAACGTGCCAGCACTGCCGCCAGCCCGTCCAGCACACCTCGAAGAACGCGCCACCAAACTCACTCTGTTCTTCATCCCGGTCTTCACCACCTCCAAGTCCTACCGCATCGCCTGCTCAAACTGCGGCCAGATCTCAATGATCAACTCCCGCCAGAAAAAGGCCCTAGTCCGGTAGGAGGCAAACGAAAAAGGGACCTTCTCCCATCCTCCGCTTCGCCGGCTTGCCCATGGCCGGTTAATTTCCGCCAGGTGTTCCGCCACTACTCGCGGGTTGCCCCTCAAGTAATAAGCATGCTTTGCTTAGGGGGTAAGCAGACCTCCCGCAAGCAGTTCGCGGCGGAGTTCGCCGACGCCGGCGGCTTCGTGAAAAGCCCAAAGGATGAAGATGATTACTGTCGAAGAAGACGCATGGATGGCACCGGATGACCTCGCCCTGGGCTGGGCAGGTGCCGTCAACGAAACAGATGCCGCCACTGACGCCGGATTGCTGGTGACTCTGAGCTCGCGGCTGCATTGCCGCACGCCAATGAAACTGGTGGACCTCGAGGAATTGTCCGTACGTCAGCCTGTTCAGGTCGACGGGGGCGGCGTGATTCGGTTCGAAAAGCGTCCAGCTCCAGAGGGAATGGTCACGTACCGCTGCACGTGCGGATTCACTATGGACGTGCCGTCACTCGCCATGGGATACGCCGTCGCCAGTTGACATCGCTCCACAGTCCGTCGGGCCTCACGCAGCCAGCGGACCGGCTGGCCTTGGAAGCGTGAAGGTTCGCGCCTGGCATGACCAGCCTGGCGTTGAGGCACGAAGCCACTTTCCACTGACGCGGTATAAGTGCCGTGACGTCCAGCAGCAGGTAAGAGGACACCACCGCTACTGCCTGGTTTCCTGGCTAGCCGTTTTGCGTCGGCGGCATCCTGTCGCCCCGGACCGTCAACCGGGCTGCCGGGGTGAAGGGCCGTGACTAGGATGGAATCTCATGACGGATTCCCCGAGGGCGCCAGATGCGGCGCCCGGCAGGCGAGGCGAGAAAGGGATGATGATGATCGCGGTGCTGGTTGTCGATATGCAGAACGCCTTCTTCGAGGACCCCGTCCTCCGCGCCCGGCGGGACGGCCTGACTGCCGCGTGCAACGCGCTCATGAACGCTGCGGCCAACGCGAACGTCAGAGCCCTGCTGGTGAAGACGGAGCACGAGCAGGACAAGTCGACGTGGACCCTTAACATGCTCGACGACGATCAGGGCTTCATTTTCCGCGGCACCGAGCAGGCGGACTTTGTCCCCGGGCTGCACACCGATGATGTGCCAAAACTCGTCAAGACCCGCGACAGCGCGTTCGTGGGGACTGATTTGCTACTGCGGCTGCGGAACTGGGACGTCGACACCATCGTCCTGGCAGGGGTGTCCACCCACAACTGCGTGGCGCAGACCGGGGCGGACGCCTTTGCCCACAATTTCCGCGTCATCTACGCCTCCGATGCCACCGGCTCCGAAGACGCCGAAGCCGCCGAAGCGACGCAGGCCATCCTGTCCAGAGAGTACCGCCAGCGCATCCTCACCGTTTCACAGATACAAGAGCTCCTCAGCGATCGGGCAGCCACGGCTTCGCCTGTGCCCGAAACAGCGCGATGAACGGTGACCGGGCGGGCAGTTTCGAGTCCCCTCAGAGTCCCGAGTAGGTACGCTTTTCGAGGGGTTTCCCCGCAGAGGCACAAGCGGCTCAGCCGGCAAGGGAGGCACCGCATCGGGCTCGCCGTGAACTGCCCGGCTAGAAGCCGTACCACTGAGCGTGGTCAGGAAAGGCGCACCGCGGACTCAGTTCCCGCCGCTATCGGCGACGATTTCCGGCTTATGGTCGCCATAAACCGGCCCGCGCACCGGCTCCTGAACGGAGCATTCATGCGGCGGACTGATATCGGCGCCATGGCGTCCAATCCTCCCGCCCGCCTCCGGCCCTCACTGCAGTTATTGCCTCGGGTTCGCGCGGCCGCCGCCCCCCGGCGATCGTTCCGGAGCTTGTCCGAACAACGACACCGCAACGGCGCGCAGCCGCCGGCCTCGGAAATATAGTCCGGAATCGGGACAAACCGCTCGACCTTGCAGAACATAACAAGGGTACTTACTATTTGATAGTAATCATGCTGGCTATTATCGCAATGCTGGATCATCACAGCAGCTGACCCTCCAAGGAAAGAGAGCGAAGATGATCGAGAACCTATGGCAGGACGGGAAAATCGCAGTTCCCCCGGCTACGCAGAACGCCACGGCTTACGGCTCAGGTGCAACCTCCGGGAGCCCGGCGTCAGGCTCCAAGGCCGATCTGGCCAAGGAAGAAGCCGCCAATGTGGCCGGCCAGCAAAAGGCCGCCGAAGGGATCCGCACGCTCTCCTCCCAGTTGCAGGCGATGGCGGAAACACCCGACCAGCAAGGCATCGCCTCCGATCTCATCAGCCAGGCCGCTGACCGCTCCGCATCCGTCGCATCCTGGCTGGAGAACCGAGATCCAGAACCAGTTAGGAGTATCAATGCGCAGAACCCTCACGGCGCTGGCCCTCGCGTGGGCAGTCGCCGGCAGCGCCCTTTCCCTTGCGGCACCGTCGTCCGCGGCACCCGCCAAGCCCGCCGCGGCCGATGCCCTGCATCAAACCCAGCAGACGCTGGCCGTACAGGTCCAGACGGAACCCGCCCGCACTCCGGACGCCGCGGCCACACCCGTTCCCAGCGGCACATCGTCCCCGTCCGCCACGCCGTCGGGCGACCCGGTCAACGCCGGCACCGGTGAACCGGCTGAATCACAGGCCAACAGGACGGAATACGCTCCCTATGTCATCGGCGGAACGCTTCTGATCACCATCCTTCTGGTGGTCTTGTGGCGACGCCGGCGGCGCAACAAGACCCCGGTCTGAGGTACGCAGGAAAAGCCTCCAAGCAGCACACTACAAGTTACAAAATCCGTGAGTTATGAACTGAGGAGAAGGCGAAATGGTAAGCACCAACCGCGCGGCCGGTCCCAAGACCAACCTCCAAAAGGCGTCCCAGGCAGTAGGGGCCGTCTTCCTGTTAGTCGGCGTTCTCGGATTCATTCCCGGTGTCACCAGCAACTACGAATCACTTGCCGTCGCCGGGCATGGCTCTCAAGCCCTCCTCCTGGGAGTCTTCCAAGTGTCCGTCCTGCACAACATCGTCCATCTGCTCTTCGGCGTGGCAGGCATCCTGATGGCCCGCACCCACACCCAGGCCAGGAACTTCCTCCTCTACGGCGGAATCGTCTACCTGATCCTCTGGATCTACGGCCTCCTGGTCGGGCACGACACCCCCGCTAACTTTGTCCCGGTCAACAACGCGGACAACTGGCTGCACCTCGTCCTCGGCGTCGGCATGATCGCCCTGGCACTGCTGCTGTCCCGCGACGCCGGCCGAGCAACATCTGCGACGCGCTAGGGCCAGCGAACCGCCAATAGCCGCAGCCGTCAGTGCTGACAGCACTCAGGAGACCATGAAGATTCCTGAACCGCGGGGACCCATCAGCGCCGGGCTGCTCGGTCTTCTGGCCGGCCCGCCCGGTGCTGGCTCTAAAGCCACGGCAAAGCTGGACCGAGTCATCAGACGACAATTGCCGCTGGCAGGGGATGTTATCGACGACGACGATATCCGACTCACCCTGTTCTGCCTGCACGAGCTGCACTACGGAGGCCTGGAGGGGGTGGACGACCGCTGGGAATGGAGCCCCGCGCTGATCGCGCTCCGGCAGCTGCTGGAAGAGGCGTTCGAGCGGGCGCTGCGCGACGCAGCCCAGCCGGCGACCCGGCAGGTCCAGCTTCCGCCTGCTGAGGATTTGGACAGCGATGGGGTGGCTGCCCTCCTCTTCGAGCTGGCGTCGCAGGACAGCGGCCCAAGCATGTCACGCTACGTGGCGAAGAAGGCCACTCGTGAGCAGCTCTCCGAATTCCTGGTCCACAAGTCGGTGTACCAGCTCAAGGAAGCCGACCCGCACACCTGGGCGATCCCGCGGCGGGCCTGGGCGGGTTGAGCGGCGGCATCCCCTACTCAGGAACCCGGCTCAAGATTGCCGCCCATTCCACCGCAGAGCTACAGTACCGCCACCAAGGCAAGATTCACCGCAACCCATTCGACCGCCAACCCATGGAACGCTGCGGCACCCACAAGATGATCAAGCTCCGCACCGAAATCCCGAGCGATTCCGCCCAAGGCAGCAAATCCTAAGCTACGCCAAGAAATAGTAAGGAGTATCAACCGTGATTGGATTCATCCTCGCCGGACTCATCATCGGGGCCCTCGCCCGCCTCGTCAAACCCGGCAAACAGCACCTCGGACTTCTCGCCACTCTTCTCTTGGGGCTTGCCGGCTCCGTCGTTGGAGGCGTCGTCGCTAGCCTGCTCGGCACGGGACACATCTTCGAGCTCAACGTCCTTGGCTTCATCGTTGCCGTTATCACCGCTGTTCTGCTCATCGGCGTCGCCGAAGGCCTGACGGGGCGTCGGAAGGTCAGGCGCTGACCTCCCGGAACGGGCTGTACGTGACGGTCCGGGAAGCTCCCTGCAGACCTGAAGAGGACATGACATGAAACTTTCTCTAAGCGGTGCCGCCGGCCTCGCGTTCGCCGCCGTGTTCAAGGCACTTAAGACCCTGCGCCCCTCAGGGGTGGCTCTCACCGGTACCGCCCAAAGGCTTCCCGGTAGCACCGGCAGCGGGATCCCGTGGTTCGACTCCCCCGGCAGCGAGCCGCTAAGTGCACGGTTTTCGCGATCTGTCGGAGCGCCGTCGGGTTGGCCGGACATACTCGGGCTGGCGTTACGAATCACCACGGAGACAGGCCCTGCCGACGTCCTGCTGGCGTCCACTCCCATGTCACGGCCCGGGCTGTGCGGATTAACACGCTCCGAGTTCTTCGGCTATCGTCAATGCCCTACGAATTCGTTGCGGTTGTCCCACCCGGGTGGTTGGCTGTAGACATGAGCGATAAAGAATTCCCCAAATCCAGCGACCTGCCTGCTGACAAGCACCTACGGGACGATGTCATGCCCGCTTCCGAAGAGGAACGCGAAGAAAGTCCAGAGGATCGCTTTACTCCCGGGCAAACCAACGCCGGCCAGCAAGTTGCAGGTCTGGCATCGGCGACCAGTTACGGGGAAGAACAGGACCCGGACTCCCAAGGGGATCCAAACAACCCCGTATAGGCACGTAGGCCCGCACCAGGCAGGAGCACGGCATGCACGGTGACAACGACGTTAGAGGATACCTGGACGCCCATGCGTTCGAGTAGCTCCACCGGCTCTCGGAGTGGATCCGCATGCCGGGTTTCCGGCCACGGAGGGCCGCCAGAGGCAGAAGGGCTCGCGGTATTCGCGCAATGGTGCAATGCCCCCGGATCCCCCAGCATACTGATCTAAAGCCCAAGCTCGACGATGGCCCCACCGATTGCATCGGGGGCAACGGGTTAGGTATCAAGTCATTGCAGAGCCGGATTCATCTGACCCGAAGAGCTCTACTCGTGGCAGCTTCGGCACGCTCGGAGTCCTGGGTCATCGCTTCTTCGAAAAACCTGCAATATCTTCACGGCTGGGGGTGAACCACCGTTTACATGCCTTAGCCGGTGTGTCGTCCCGTGAGCTTGTCCCGGAGCCGGTCGATCATGCCCACACCCGGTCCGACGGTCTTGTGGAACAGTTCAGAGTGGGGCGCGTGCGGGTGCGGGCGGGT
>JAODMV010000287.1 GCA_025464875.1 Arthrobacter sp.
CCCACCACGCCCGAGGCCACTGCGCCCCGCCACTGAGCCCTTGCAGCGGCCGCGCCCCCCGCCGGCGCTGTCCCCGCCGCCCTGAAGCGCCGCGTCCCCAAGTACTCGGACCTCACACCCCTGATGCAGTTCAAGAATCCCGAATTCAACCGGGCGGCCAGGCTGCGCCGCGCCAGCACCATCTGGGAGTTGCGCGAGATCGCCAAACGCCGCACGCCCCGGGCGCCGTTCGACTCCACCGACGGCGCCGTCGAAGCCGAAATCACCCTGCGGCGGGCCCGGCAGGCGTTCCTGGACATCGAGTTCCGCCCGGTCATAGTCCGCCGTGGCTGACATGGCGATTCCTTAGCCTGTCCATACCGGGCACTCCCCACCCATTCAGTGCGCTCTCCGGGTCCGGCCGGAGCAATGCGTTCCGGCCCGGCCTGGCAGCCGCTCGCCGGGTACCCATTCGGGGGTGAGGAGCCGGATGAGGTCTTCCCGTTGCCGTGGCGCCGGAGCCATCGAAAAAGAACGTCTCTCTGAATCCCTCACACACGGTAACGTAGCTTGATTCCCGGGGCCCTGCTGCCCGGCCAGCGTCTCCGCCGGCAACGTGAACCACAGAGTGCTCACCTCAAGACTCGACCCCGGCAGAGTCCGGCAGGGATGGGAACGCCAATCAGATGTCGAGCCGTCGAGCTCTTCCATTGGGTCGAAGCTGTCCGCGTCGCAACGATCCCCGGCAGCCGGGACGAGAGACCTTGACAACGTGCCCGGGCCACAAGCTAGATAATAAGTGTCCTTAGTCGTAGTCTGCTGCAGCCCCTGCAATACGAGAGGAACCGGTCATGACAGAAAAAAAGGGAAATCAGACGCCGAACACCCCGGATGTCAGTGAAACCGAACTGCGTCAGAAGAAAGTTGATGAACTCCGGCAGGAGGCCCGGGACGAAGAGATCAGCGGGGCCTCAAACATGCGTAAGGAAGAGCTCGTAAAGGAAGTTGCCAAGGCCAGATCCGGGAGCGAGACCGCGGACGGCAGCGGCACGGAGGCTGACTCGGCCGCCGGTGACCTGGGCGCCGGACCGGAGGGCGGCAAGCTTCGTCACGGTGACCACTCGTCGAAGTCGTTGAAGTACTCCCAGGAAGTGACATCCACGGACGACGAACCGGAACGTGAAGGCCGGAGCCTGGCAACGACGCACCACGAAGTTATCAGGCAGTGGGCTGAAGAGCGGGGCGGGGTCCCGGCCACGGTGGAGGGCACGGAACACGGCGATCACCTGGGGGTATTGAGGATCGATTTCGGCGGCGACGATGCCACGTTGCGCCATGTGAGCTGGGACGAATGGTTTGACACTTTTGACGGCCGTGGCTTGAATTTTATTTATCAGGAACAGCGCAGCGATGGGCAGCAGTCCAACTTCTTCCGCCTGGAGAATCCGGATCGCGAAGACGCCTAGATACCGCACGGGCAGTGCCGTGTCAGATCAAAGCTCATTCATGCCTTAGTAACCTAACTCTGCCAGCACCTCCGGAGCGCAACTTTCCGGATTCTCAGCGCTGCAGGGCGAATCAGTCCCCCAAACCCTGACCACTGGGCCGGCTCTCGCGTAACTTCATCCCACATACAGCTGTTCAGGCGGGAGAGCATGTGAGGCAGAAAAACGTAGCCCCTTCCGGCAAGGCAGGCCCGAAGATGGCCCCACGCGCAGTGGCGCGCGCAGGCCTCATGCCACTGCTGGCGCTCTCAGCTTGTGCCCCTGTCGGAACAGCAGCTGCGGGCGCGGCGCAGGAATTCCACCAAGCCGTCATGGCCGGCCACCTGTCCGAGGCGTGTTCTCTGCTGCAGGCCGAGACCCGGAAAGAGACAGCCAGAACCGGAGGCCCCGGCTCTTGTGAAAACCAACTTCAAGGAGCGCATCTGCCCGATGCAGGAAAGAGCCTTCACACCGAAATATACGGACGTAACGCCGTTGTCGAATTTGAAAAGGACACCGTGTTCCTCACCGCCTCTGAAGCCGGCTGGAAAATAACTGCAGCGGGATGCACACCACAAGGTGAAGCTCCCTACACCTGTGAAGTGGGAGGCAAATAACATGCGCTGGAGTTTCGCCCTGTACCTGATCGTGATCTTCGGCGGGCTTGCCTATATGGCCCTAGTCGGACTGGCGCACGGATAGGGCTGGGGTTGAAAAAAGCACTAAGAGACAACGGACTGAGCCTTTTCTTCGGACTGATCTTCCTTCTGGCCCTAGTTGGGCAGGGGCTCACCGGTCACGCCCTGTTCAATGAGAAACAGATTGCCGCCGGCCTCGAAGAAATCACTTTGGGGCAGTACCTGACCTCATCCGGCTTCGCCGTCGACGTCTCCGAAAACTGGCAGTCCGAATATCTGCAGTTCCTTCTGTACATCACCGCGACCATCTGGCTGGTCCAAAAAGGATCACCGGAATCAAAGGAACTGGACCAGACAGGCCTGGAATCAGACGAAGAACAGCTCGTCGGCGAATACAGCAACCAAAAATCGCCAGCCTGGGCCAAAGCCTCCGGCTGGCGCCGAGCACTCTTCTCGAACTCCCTTGGAATGACGATGGGGCTGATCTTCATCCTGTCCTGGCTCGTCCAATCAATCGCCGGAACCAGCGCCTACAACGAAGAACAGCTCAAGAACTTCCAGCAACCTGTCAGCTGGGCCGAGTACCTCGTTTCCCCCGAGTTCTGGAATCGCACCCTTCAGAACTGGCAGTCGGAATTCCTCGCCGTTGGATCCATGGTCGTCCTCTCGATCTACCTTCGCCAGCGGGGCTCGCCGGAATCTAAACCCGTGGGCTCCGCACACGACGACACCGGCGCAACGGGCTAAATACAGACCCCGTTTACATGCCTTAGCCGGTGTGTCGTCCCGTGAGCTTGTCCCGGAGCCGGTCGATCATGCCCACACCCGGTCCGACGGTCTTGTGGAACAGTTCAGAGTGGGGCGCGTGCGGGTGCGGGCGGGT
>JAODMV010000400.1 GCA_025464875.1 Arthrobacter sp.
GGTCGCGGGCAAATCCTCTCCAATTTCGGGCCAAAGCCTGAGACTGATACACATCACAATCGACCCTTACCTCCACATCGGAGCGCCGGCAACGGAGCTCCACCCCGTAAAGTTACACGCAGTACAAAAGGCCGGAAGCATCAGCTTCCGGCCTTTTGTGTTAAGACATTCGCTGGCTTGAAGCCTGGCGCCCGGCGGGTTAGCGCTTGATGGCGTCGAGCCGGAGCATTTTTGCGATCACGCCGTCGAGTTCGGAGTCGTCGAAGATCTTCTTCCAGTCCTCCCTGATGATGGTGTCCTTGCCGTACTGGATGGCGATCTCGCAGGCCTCGGAGAACGGGTTGGAGCCGCGCAGGGCGTTGGTCAGGGCGATCTGCACATGGCCGAACAGCATGGCCTTGGCGGCTTCCTCCGGGACGCCCGCGGTGTGGACGGCCTCGTGCAGCGCCTCCTGGAGTAGTGTGCCGACCATGCAGGCCACGGTCTCGACCAGGGTCGGCTCGAGGATGGCGAGCTGCTTGACCGTGACCCAGTGGACCTCGATCACGGGCGCATAGATGACCCGGATCGTGGCTTCGGCGGCGGCCCGGGCGGCGGCCGGGGCGTCCTCGTCGATCGCGGCGACGACGTGCTGGGGGGCGCCCTGGCCGCCGAAGGTGTCGGCCCATTCTTCCTTGGTGGTGCGTTCGAGGAACACGGAGGGGTGGCACGGGTGGGCAACGGCCTGGACGACGTCGTCGCGCTTGGCCAGAAGGCCTGCGTAGGCGGCGGCAGGATCCAGGGTGAGGAGGATGGAGCCCGGTTTCATCTGCGGGACCACGCCTTCGGAGACGACGCCCAGGACCGTGTCGGGGACGGCGAGGATCACGACGTCGGCGTCCGGAACGGCGTCCTCGGTGCCGGCGATGTCACGTCCTTCGGCCCGGACGCGTTTCTGGCCGGCGGGGGAGTTCTCGCTGTAGAAGACGTCATGCGGGCTCTTCTGGAGGTTGGCTGAAACACGCATCCCCATCTTGCCTCCGGCTCCGACGACGGCGACGGTCAATTGTTCTGCTGACATTTCACTTGCTCCTAAGGAAATCGAGGCTTTGCTGGGTCCACTGCTTTTCGAGGCGGATCGTCTCTTCTGCGGAGGCCTGCCAGGGCAGCCAGTGCTCGATGATTTGACTGATCTTTCGTTCTTTGGGCTGCAGCTTTCCGGCCATGTAGTCATAGTCCAGAAGGCCGTCGCCGAGCGGTGCGCCGGAGTATGTGAAACCGACCCACCCCTCCTTGCGGCTGAACGCAAAGTCTTTGATGTGCATGTTGAGGACATAGGGAGCGACGGCGTCGATCACGTCGCGGGGGAGCTCCAGCGCCGCCACGGTGTTGGCAGGATCGCTGCAGATCCCCAGATAGGTGCTGTCCACGCGCCGGATGACGTCCAGGATCCGTGCGGTGGGCACCTGCTCGTAGGTCTCCACGGCGATCTTCACCCCGGCTGCCTGGAACTCGGGCAGCACCTCGGTGAAAATCGCCACCGCCTCGTCTGCGGCCGGGGTGTGGCCGGGGACGTTGAACATGGTCCGCAGCAGGGGCGCGTGCAGGATTCCGGCGATCTGCAGGAAACGGCGCAGGTGCTCTGGCTGGATCCCTTTGGTGCCCAGCTCCAGGGCCAGGCCCAGCGAATCCGCCGTGGCGCGGACCGATTCCAGCTCCTGCCCGGTCATGGCTTCCAGCGGTGCGTAGTCGCAGATCTGGAATAGCTCCACGCCCAGGGCGGCGGTTTGTTCCAGCGCCTCATGGATGCTCAGGGGCTCCGAGACCCGGTCCGAGAGTTGCCAGAAGAAGGCATAGCTGCTCAGGCCGATGGCGGGGGCGTTGGCGGAGCTGCTCATGCCGTCGCCTCTGTGCCGGCCAGGACCCCCAGCCGCTCGGCGGTCTCGTCCAGGATGGTCCGGAGGGCGGCCGGGTCATGGGCGAAACGCCCCAGGAACAGCCCGGCGACGGCGGGGTCCAGCCGGCCGATCAGGCCGGGACCGGCGCTGCCGCCGTAGATGACCCGGCTCTCCTCGTGCCCGGCACGCCCGCGCAGATGCCGGTCCAGCCCGGTGATGACCGCGCTGATGAAGGACGGCGTGGCAGGTTCGGGGGCGCCGATCGCCCACTGGGGTTCATAGGCGACGACGGTCCGTCCGGAATAGCCCAGGCTGTCGGCCCGGTTCACTACCGCATCAATGTCGCGAATGCAGTGCCGGACGGCGTCAGCCGCGCTCCCGCGGTCGGTTTCCCCGACGCACAGGACGGGGGTCAGGCCGTTGCGGTACGCCGCCGCGGTCTTCAAGCCGATGACGTCGTCGTCCTCGCCGAAGATGCGGCGCCTCTCGGCATGCCCAACCTCGGCGTAGCGGCCGCCGATCTCGGCGATCATCTTGCCGCCTACCTCGCCGGTGAAGGCGCCTTCGTCCTCCCAGAAAATGTCCTGGGCGCCGACGGCGGCACCGGCAGGTTCCAGGATCCGTGCCGCTTCAGCGAGAGCCGGGTGGGCCGGTAGGGCAAACAGTTCGACGGCGCCGCTCCGGACCGCGGGATGGGCCGCCGCTATGGCGGCCACGTCCCGGCACCAGTCGAGCGTGCGTTGGTGGCCGAAGTACATTTTCAGGCTGACGCCGAGGATGGCCTGCGGGGCGCCGGGCTTAGCTGGAAGTGTCACCCTCGTAGTCCTTACTCAGCGTGACTTTGCCGGCGGCGGCGGAGGACTCGTCGAAGGTGCAGCGCAGCCGCTCGCTGGCGAGCCGGCGGGCGACCCAGTGGCTGTGGGAGGCAACAAAGCCCTCGATCATTTCGTCAGCGAAGGCTGCAGGTTCATTGAACAGGCGGGTCATGCGTGACTCCTGGACTCGCTGTGGGAAGCGTGGTTTGGGAAGGTGCCGGGCGGCTCCGGGGGATGCGGGGCGGCCTCGGGGAAGAAGGACGCCCCCGGCAATTTCAGGGCTGGCTGTGGTGGCCTGCCCCCGCTTCGTCCAAGGCCTCGGCGGGTTCGCCCTCGCTGACTTTGCCGGAGCGGCTCAGCATCACCATGAGAATGCCGGAGAGGAGCATGAAGCCGCCGACGACGAACATCGGTACGGTGTAGCCGCCGGTCAGGTCCTTGAGCCAGCCGGTGATGTAGCCGGCGCTGAAACCGGCGAGGTTGCCGACGGTGTTGATCAGGGCGATGCCGGCTGCGGCTGCGGCTCCGGTGAGGAACTGTGTGGGAACGGTCCAGAAGTTCGGCAGTGCCGCGAAGATGGACATGGCCGTGATGGTGATGACGGCGATGGTAGCGGCCGGTGAACCGGCGAACAGCGCCAGGGGGATGCTCAAGCCGCCAATGAGGGCAGGCAGGGCGATGTGCCAGGTCCGCACGCCCCGTTTGGTGGCGTCCTTGGACCAGAAGTACAGCGCAAGTGCTGCCGGCAGGTACGGGATAGCGGTGATGAGGCCCTTCTGGAACACATCGAACTTTGTCCCGTAGAGGCCTTCGAAGCCCGCGATGATGGTGGGCAGGAAGAACGCCAGCGCGTACAGGCCGTAGATGAAGCCGAAGTAGATGGCCGACAGGGTCCAGACTTTCCCGTTGCCGAAGACCGTGCGGACGCTGACGTGCCTGTTGCTGGCGGCGGTCTCCTGCTTTTCCTTCTCCAGGGCGGTGGTCAACCAGGCCTTCTCCGCCGGGGTGAGCCACTTGGCCTTGGCCGGCGAATCGGCGAGGTAGAACCAGGCGATGACGCCGATGAGGATGGCCGGAAGGGACACTCCGAGGTACATGACGCGCCAGCCGTCGAGGCCGAAGAGGCCCTCCTGCTGAATGAGGAGGCCGGCAATCGGGGCCCCGACGACAGTGGTCAGCGGCTGGGCCAGGTAGAACAGGGCCAGGATCTTGCTGCGGTGACGGGAAGGGACCCAGAGGCTGAGGAAGAGGATGGCGCCGGGGAAGAAGCCGGCTTCGGCCACACCCAGGATGACGCGCAGGATGTACAG
>JAODMV010000405.1 GCA_025464875.1 Arthrobacter sp.
GAGACTAAGCGCAGGAGCTACCGGTAGCTTAACTAGCTCAGTACAGTTCACCTCCCGCTGCCGGGGTGCCGCAGGAGCTGAGGGAGCGTCCTACCGCACCCGCTCCACGCGTTTTTCGTCCCAGACGGGTTCCCCCGACTCGTAGACCTTGCCGTCGGAGCCAAACACCAGGAAACGGTCAAAGGTCCGGGCAAACCAGCGGTCGTGGGTGACGGCGAGCACGGTGCCTTCGAAGTGGTCGATCGCGCGCTCCAGCGCCTCGGCCGAGTGCAGGTCCAGGTTGTCCGTGGGCTCGTCCAGCAGCAGGAGGGTGGCGCCGGAAAGCTGCAGCAGGAGGATCTGGAAGCGCGCCTGCTGCCCGCCGGAGAGGGATTCATACTTCTGCTCGGACTGACCCGCCAGGCCGTAGCCATCGAGGGCGCCGGCCGCGGCTTCGCGGCCGAGCCCGGAGCGGTGTTCGTCTCCGCGGTGCAGGATCTCCAGCAGGGTCTTGCCCAGCAGGTCCGGACGCACGTGTGTCTGGGCAAAGAAGCCGGGCCGGATGCGGGCGCCGAGCTTCACGGTGCCCTCGTGCGGAACTTCGGCGATCTCGACATCGGACACCGGCAGATGTTCCCGCTCCGGATCCGTGCCGCCGGTGGCGAGCAGGCGCAGGAAGTGGCTCTTTCCGGAGCCGTTCGAACCCAGCACGCCGACCCGGTCCCCGAACCACACCTCGGCGGAGAACGGCTTCATCAGGCCGGTCAGTTCCAGTTTCTCGGCCACGATGGCCCGCTTGGCCGTCCGGCCGCCCTTGAGCCGCATCGTGACGTTCTGTTCGATCGGCAGCGCCTCGGGCGGACCGGCTTCGAGGAACTTCGCCAGGCGGGTCTGGGCGGCGTGGTAGCGGTTGGCCATGTCGGAGCGGAAGGCTGCCTTGTTCTTGTACATGTTGACGAGTTCCTTGAGCTTCACGTGCTCCTCGTCCCAGCGCTTGCGCAGCTCCTCGAAGCGGGCGTTCCGGTCCGCGCGGGCGTCCACGTAGGAGCCGAAGCCGCCGCCGTGCACCCAGGCGCCGGCGCCGTTGATGCCCGGTTCGAGGGTGACGATGCGGCCGGCGGCGTTGTTCAGCAGTTCCCGGTCGTGGCTGATGAAGAACACGGTCTTCTTCGACTCGTTGAGCTTGGCCTCGAGCCAGCGTTTGCCCGGGACGTCGAGGTAGTTGTCCGGTTCATCGAGGAGCAGGAGGTCGTCGGGGCCGGCGAAGAGCGCCTCCAGCACCAGGCGCTTCTGCTCGCCCCCGGAGAGGCTCGACGCCGGGCGGTGCTGGGCCCGGTCAAAGGGCAGGCCCAGCGCGGCCATGCAGACCTCGTCCCAGACGGTCTCGACGTCGTAGCCGCCGGCATCCCCCCAGTCCACGATCGCCTGGGCGTAGCGCATCTGGGTGGGTTCGTCGTCGAACTCCACCATCGCCAGTTCGGCCTCGTCCACGGCCCGGGCTGCGGCCGCCAGCGCCGGCGGGGCGGCGGAGACCAGCAGGTCGCGGACGGTGGAGTCGTCCCGGACCTGCCCGACGAACTGGCGCATGATGCCCATATCGCCGGAGCGTCCGATCACGCCTTCGTCCGGGACGAAGTCGCCCGCGATGATCCGGAACAGCGTCGTCTTGCCGGTTCCGTTCGGCCCGATCAGCGCCGTCTTGGTGCCGGCCGGCACCTTGAAGGTCACCCCGTTGAGGAGCTGGGTGCCGTCGGAGAGGAAGTAGTCGATGCCGGAAACGTCAATATGAGCCACACTTCCATCCTCCCACGGCTCTACTTGCCGCCCCGCGTCGCCGGGGAACCTCAGCCAGCGGCGGTGAGGAACTCCTTGAGCAGCGGACCGGAGACGGTGGCGCCGAGGCCGCCTTCCTCCACGAAGACGGCGACGGCGAGGTCCCCGTGCACGGCCACGATCCAGGCGTGGGTCTTGGGCGGGTTGTCCTTGCCGAACTCGGCCGTGCCGGTCTTCGCGCCCACGGGAGCACCCGGAACGGACGCCAGGAAGCCGGTATGGCCGGACGTCACGACGGCCCGCATCATGTCGGCCAGCGAGGCGGCTTCCGCCGCGGTGACCGGAGTGTCGGTGGTCTTCGCCGGGACGGGGGCGGACGACGACGGCGCGGCGGCGGATGCCGTCGGACCGCCGGTCGCCGCGGCAGGGTCAGCTTCGGTGCCTGCGTTGGGGTTCAGCACAAGCTTCGGCGAGACGGGAGCGCCCTTCGCGACCGAGCCTGCCATGATCGCCGCTGCCAGCGGGGACATCAGCACCTTGCCCTGGCCGATCATCGAGGCGGCATGTTCGGTACCCGAGGCCTCGCCCGGGACGGATCCCAGGAACGCGGCGGCTCCCAGGGCCGGGGCCTCGACAGCTACGCCAAGGGAGGTGGCCGCGGACTCCAACTGGGCCTGCTTGACGTTCTCCCGGGCGTTGATGAAGGCCGTGTTGCAGGAGTGCGCGAAGGCATCCCGGAGCCTGACCGAGCCAAGCGAGGACGCGGGGTAGCCTTCGGCGTTCTTGAAGGTGCGGCCCTCGACGGTGAGAGTTGCGGGGCAGTCGATCTTCGAATCCGGGGCCATGCCATTGCGGAACATGGCGAGGGAATCCACAATCTTGAAAATCGATCCCGGTGCGTATTGGCCCAGCAGGGCGGTGTCGTACCCATTGCTGCCGGGACCGGACGCGGCGGCAAGCACGGCGCCGGTGGAAGGCCGCAGGGCCACAATCGCCGACGCCGGGCCGACCTTGCCGAGGATTCCCTCGGCCAGCTGTTGCAGCTTCGGATCCAGGGTGGTCTTCAGCGGCGTTCCCGCCTTGATCGGGACGTCGAACAGGAACCGGCGACCGCCGCTGGGCAACGCTTGTTTTTGCTCGGCTGTGAGGCCTGCCTTTTCGGCGTAAACCTGGATTCCATCAATGCCGCGCAGTTGCGCGTCGTATTGCTGCTGGAGCCCGCCGGTGCCCGTGGTGTCCCCGGTCTTGAGCTCCCCGCCGGATTTCTCGATTTGTTCGGCATTCGCCTCGGCTGCGGTGCCGAGCAGGGCGCGGGCAAAGGCGCGGGTGGGCGCGAGCGGGAGGACGTCGGGGATGGCCCGGCCGCCCGGAATCGCGGCGATCTGCTCATCGGTGACGGTCCGGCCGTCCTGGCGCAGGGTGATGGCCGTGACGAACGCCTCGGGGCCGGACGCCTGCACCTGCTGGGCGTAGGCCTCGGGGTCCACTCCCACCAGCTGCGCGAGTTTGGTGGCGGATGCGGCCGGATCGGCAGAGGCCAGACGGGGCTTGTCAATGCCGACCTTCACCACCGGGCGGTAGGTGACCAGCTTTGCGTCACCGGCGCCCAGGATGTCTGCCCGCTGTGGCGACTGGGACTGGGTGCCGAGGATTTCACCTTCCGCCAACTCGGGGGCCAGCAGGGCCGGGCTCCACACCGTCAACCACTTGCCGCCGGACTTCTTGAGCCGCGCGGAGGCGGTGTACTTCCACTCTGCGGGGCCGATTTTCCAGCTGTAGTTCAGCGGGACGGTGGCCGCGCCGGAGTCCAGGGTCAGCTCGCCGGTCTCGACTGAGGGTTTGGCCGGGTCCAGCGCCTTAAACACCTCTTTGAGCTGTTCATTGGCGGCGCCGGAGTCCTTGCCCTCGAAGGCAACGGAGCCGACGTCGAGCGCCGCGACGGCGGAGGCCAGCTGCGTCGCCGCATCCTGCGCGCCGGCGCGGCCGTCGTCGCAGGCCACCAGCGAGGCGCCAAGTATGAGACCGACCAGGGCAAGTGAAAGTTTCGATGAGTTCCCCACGGCGCCATTATGCCCCCAGCCGCGGACATTACTCGTGTCACACGGCTGCGGCCCGGATTATCGAAGCCCCCCGGGTTCGCTGCGGAGGCTTTCACCGGGAATCTGATCGTCCTCAACAGCACCTATTGCGGTGCGGCTGGCCGCGGCTCTGGCATCTATTAAGCGAGGCGGGGAACGGGCAGGCCAAATATGTCCTTCAGGGCATATCTTGCCGCGTGGAAGCCGGACATGCCTGTCACGCCGGGGCCGGGCGGCGTGGAGGACGAGCACAGGTACACGCCGGGCAGCGGGGTCCGCCACGGCACGGGGCTCAGCACGGGCCGCTGCAGCAGGCCTCGGAGGTCCATCAGGCCGGCGCCGAAATCGCCTCCCACGTAGTTCTCGTTGTACTCCGCCAGCCCGGCCGCCGTCGTCACCTTGAATTCAACCACGACGTCCCGAAAGCCCGGGGCAAAGCGCTCCAGCTGCGCGATGACCGCTTCACTCATGTCCAGCGTCGAGCCGGCCGGAACGTGGCAGTAGCTCCAGAGGATCTGCCTGCCGGCCGGGGCGCGTCCGGCGTCGAAACGCGAGGGCTGGGAGACCAGGACATACGGCCGCTCCGGGTGCCGGCCGGCGGCCACAAGGTTTTCCGCCTCGGCCATCTCGGCCCGCGTGCCACCCACGTGCACGGTTCCGGCGTCGGCCAGCCCGGGCGCCGCCCAGGGCACCGGGCCGGAGAGGATGAAATCGATCTTGCACGCCGCGTTCCCGAAGCGGAAGGACTCCAGCGCCCGGCGGTAGCGTGCCGGGAACCGGCCGCCGGCGAGCCGCAGCAGGCCCGGCGGTGCCACGTCCAAGAGGGTGGCCCGGACCGGGGGCAATTCCGCCAGCGAGCCGATTCGTGCCCCCGTTTCCACGGCGCCGCCGTGTGCTTCGAGGTCCTCGATCATGGCCCCGGCGATCGCGGCGGATCCGCCCACCGGAATGGGCCAGCCGCCGGAGTGCGCCAGCGTGCCCAGCAGGAGGCCCGCCGCGGCGGGTGCCAGTCCCGGCAGGGGCGCCACGGCGTGCGCCGCGACGCCGGTGAGCAACGCGGGTGCCAGCTCCTCCCGGAACCTCGCATTCCACAGCCGTGAGCCCTGCTCCAGCGTCGCGAGGCCGAACACCGCGGCAGCCACCGGGTCCCTCGGGATCCGCAGCAGTTGGTTCAGGGTCAGCTCCGTGATGCCCTCCACCCGCTGGTGCAGGGGTGCCATCAGACGGCGGTAGGCGCCGCCGTCGCGCCCTAGCCCGGCGGCGGTCCGGTCCAGCGAACGGTAGGCCAGCGCGGCACGGCCTCCGTCCAGGGGAGAGCCGTAGGAGAGCTCGGGCACCACCAGCCGGATACGTCGGGACAATTCAAACTGCCGGAAGAAGGGCGAGGCCAAGGCCATCGGGTGCACCGCCGAGCAGACGTCGTGGAAGTGGCCGGGCTCCATCAGTTCCGTGGTGCGCAGCCCGCCCCCGGGCGCGGGGGCCGCCTCGTAGAGGCGCACCTTGAGACCGGCCCGGGCCATCGTCACCGCTGCCGCCAGCCCGTTGGGCCCGGAGCCGACCACGGCGACGTCAGGCATCTGCCGTCGCCTTCCGCCAGGGCAGCAGGGAAGCCGACGGCCGCAGGAGATCCAGCCGCAACCAGTCCGGGGCGCCCTCGAACGGGCCTCCGTGCGGATCGTCCATGCCGTGGCGGCGGATCGGGTCGTACTCTGGGGCCCAGATATCCCAGGCGACGCGCACCATCAGATATCCCGTGGCAAGCATATGGAACACGACGGCCAGGACGTAGTAGGGCATGTCGATGTTGTGCTGGGCCACCCCGCCGCTGGTCACCCGCCCCAGGTATATCCAGATGGCGGCCCAGTGCAGGCCCTCAATGGCCTGCCAGATCAGGAAGTCCCGCCACCGGGGCCGGGCCAGGGCGAGCAGTGGAATGAGCCAGAGGACGAACTGCGGCGAATACACCTTGTTGGTGAGGATAAACGCCGCCACGATCAGGAAGGCCAACTGCGCCAGCCTGGGCCGCCGGGGTGCCGTGAGGGCGAGCACCGCGATCAGGATGCAGGCCACGAGGAACAGGCTCAGGGCCAGGGTGTTGATGGCTTCGGCCTGCAGCGGATTCCAGCCGAGGCGCCCGGCCACCAGGTTGTAGGCGAACCACGGCGAGCTGTAACCGGCGGGACGTTCCTCGGTGAACTGGTAAAAGTACCTCCAGCCGTCCGGATTTAGCGCCGCGACCGGGACGTTGACGGCCAGCCAGGCGGCGACGGCTGCGCCGGCGGTGATCAGAAGGGCCCGGAAGCGTCCGGTCCGCAGGGCCAGCAGCAGGATGGCGCCCAGAATCAGCACGGGGTAGAGCTTGGTTGCCGTTCCAAGCCCGATGAAAATACCAGCGAGCACCAGTCTGTTCCGGGAAAAGTAATACATTCCCACGGCAAGCAGGCCGACGGCCCACATATCCCAGTTGATGACGCCGGCGAGAACTATGCCGGGGGCGAGGGCCACCATGGCGGCGTCCCACGGCCGCCGACGGGTCATCCGCGCCGTGGCCAGGACCGTGACGATCCAAACGGCCGCGATCAGCGTGGCGTTGACGTCGAAGTAGGCCAGGACGCGCGGTCCGCTGGCACCGTCGCCAGGGACCAGCAGCGCCGTGGCACCGGCGATGAGGCCCATCAGCACCGGGTATTCGAAGAAGCTGCCTTGGGTGACAAACGGGAAGACACCATCGCCGAGTCCGCGGCTCCGGAACAGCTCGGGAAAGTCCGAGTAGCACGTGGCATAGAACTGACCGGGCGAATCCCAGCCGTTGCTCCGGCAGTAGCTCTTGACGAGGATTCCGGTCAGCGCGGCCAGGACGGTGAACAGGACGAGCACGCGTTCCACCGTGAAGAATCCCGGTGAAACTATCCCAGGTGCCGAACGGTGGCCCATCGGGCCGCCGACAAGTTCCGTGAAGTTCCGGAGCAGCAGCTCGCTGCGGCTCGGGATGACCAGCCGGGCCCTCTTGCGGTGCTCCGGCGGCTGTGTCTCCTGCATGTCCTTGAGCTTACCGGGGAGGCCCGCCCGGCCGGGCGGTTGCCGGCGCGCGATTGGAACGGGCCTCCCCGAAGGGTTGCCGAAGGGCCCGGCGTCAGCGGATGAGGGCGATCTGGTGCATGAGGACATAGCCGTCTTCACGCTTCCGGTCGAGCACATGACCGTTGAAGGTGGACGGCGGCGCGTCTCTGGGGGCTGGCTCACTGCTGGCGATAGCCACGGTGGACCTTTCCTTCATTGAACTCACCGCTACACGGCGCTTGGGGAACAAATTGGATTTGACGAATAACGGGCATGGCGAATAAAACCAAATGTTTTCGGATACGAATGATCGTCATTTGGCCTGCAAATTAGGCGCGACAATTACACCAAGGGTGCCGGGTAAAGAGGGCGGTGCGGAGATGGTGTCGCCGGGAGAGTGGCCGCTGGAGGCGTCAAGGCCGCACCCGCGACAAGAAGCCGGGTTCCAAGCTAGGAGATGCCGGGAAGGCCTAGGCCAGGAGCGGAGGGATCAGGAGGCGGCCAGTCCAAAATCTGGGCGCGGTGCAGCGACAGAGGCCGGGGTTGCGGTGAAGGCGAACTTCCATCCGCTAGTCAAAGTCTTCATTTTCCCGACCTCCTTTTCTGTTCTGCCGCGGCTCCGGCCTCCTGGTTGGTCCGCGTGCGCCGTGACCCCGGCAGTCGCTCTGAGGTCAGAAATAAAAATACACCCTGAAGGCGGCGCTGACTACCGAATTCATAAAGTTCCTACAGCCATTTTCTCAACGGTATTTATAGGCCCCAGCGGACCACGGCCGGAGTTTTTTTGTCCCACCCCAGCGTGCAGACTTTCGCGGTCCCCAGCACAAAGTGGCGGCCCTCGCGGGCATCGAGGCCAAGCCACCGCGCGGTCAGGATCCGGGAGAAGTGTCCATGCGCGACGATGAGTATGTTGTCCAGGCCGGATTCCAGCACGCGGGCCACAATCTTGTCAGCACGGGCGGCGACATCGTCGAGGGATTCGCCGTTCGGTACACCGTGGGTCCAGATCAGGTACTCCGGGTTGTCCTTGCGGATCAGGTCGGAGCTGATGCCCTCATAGTCGCCGTAGTCCCATTCCACCGCCAGCGGCTCCACTTCGGCATCGGGATAGCCGGCCAGTTCCGCCGTCCGCCGCGCCCGCCGGAGCGGAGAGGTCAGCACGAGGTCGAAGTCGACGGCGTCGAGCACCTTGCGTGCCTCGACGGCCTGCTGCTCGCCCTCCACGGTGAGGGGCAGGTCGGTGAGTCCGGTGTACTGCCCGCTCTTGGACCATTCGGTTTCACCATGCCGCAGGATCCACAGCTGCGGGCGGGGGACGTTGGAAGGCGCAATCACTTAGGACTCCTTGGTGTCGGAATGTTCGGCGCCGGCAGCCACGGCTGCGGCCCCCGCTGTTGTGCTCGTGTCTGCAGCAGCTTCGGGCTGCGCCGCCCACCACTGCTGCAGCTTGGACTCCGCCACGGCAGGATCGAGCGGCCCGTGCTCCATCCGTTCGTTCAGCAGGAACTTGTAGGCGCGGCCGACGACAGGACCGGGCTTGAGACCCAGCAGCGCCATGATCTGCCCCCCGTCAAGGTCCGGGCGGACGGCCTCGAGGGATTCCTGTTCGCGCAGCGCCGCTATCCTGGCCTCGAGGTCATCATAGGCGAAGGAGAGGCGCTCCGCCTTGCGCTGGTTGCGCGTGGTCACGTCGGAGCGGGTCAGCCGGTGCAGCCGCTCCAGCAGCGGCCCGGCGTCGGTGACATAACGCCGGACGGCGGAATCGCTCCATCCTGCGTCGCCGTAGCCGTAGAACCGCATGTGCAGTTCCACGAGCCTGGCCACCGCCTTGATGGTGTCGTTGTCGAAGCGCAGGGCCTTCATCCGCTTGGCCGTGAGCTTGGAGCCCACCATGTCGTGGAGCCGGAAACTGACGGCGCCGCCGGGCTCGAAGCGGCGCGTGGCCGGCTTGCCGACGTCGTGCATCAGTGCCGCAAACCGGAGCACAAAGTCGGGGCCGGGAACGGGGCCGTCCGCATCCGTTTCGAGGGCGGCGGCCTGCTCCAGCACCTGGAGCGAATGCTGGTAGACGTCCTTATGGCGGTGGTGCTCATCGGACTCGAGGCGCAGGGCGGAGACCTCCGGCAGGACAAATTCCGCCAGCCCGGTATCCACCAGCAGGTCCACGCCCGCCCGGGGCTGGGCCGCGCAGATGAGCTTGACCAGTTCATCGCGGACTCGCTCGGCCGAAATCATGGTGATCCGCTCGGCCATCCGGGTCATCGCCTGGCGCACGTCGTCATGCACCGTCACGCCCAGCTGTGCCGCAAAACGGGCGGCCCGCATCATGCGCAAGGGATCATCGGAAAAGGAGGATTCGGGTGCTCCCGGGGTGGCAAGGATCGAGGCATGCAGGTCGCGGACGCCACCGAACGGGTCCACCAGTTCGAGCGTCGGCAGGCGCAGGGCCATCGCGTTGATCGTGAAATCCCGCCTGAAGAGGTCATCTGTCAGGGACTGTCCGAACGCCACCACCGGCTTGCGGGACTGGGGGTCGTAGGCCTCGGCCCGGTACGTGGTGATCTCGATCTGAAACCCGGCCTTGCGCATCCCGATGGTGCCGAAGGCGCGCCCGATCTCCCAGTAGTTGTCCGCCCACTTCTTGATCAGCGCGACCGTCTGGTCCGGCGTCGCATCGGTGGTGAAGTCCAGGTCGGGCGATACCCGGCCCAGGAAGAGGTCGCGCACGGGCCCGCCCACGAGGGACAGTTCGTGGCCCGCGTCGACGAACCGCTGCCCCAGCTCCAGAACCACCGGGTCTACCTGGAAATCAACGGTGTGGGAGTCAATCTTGTGATGTGCGTGCGCCATAGTTTCTTAAGCTTGTCAGAAAACCACCCCAGCACCACACCGAAACAGTCGTGAATCCCGGCGTTGCCCCCGATCAGGGAGTCGGCGCCGGCTATCCACTTTCCCGAGCCTCCACTTTTCAGCCATGTTTAGGTCATCAACAGCGGGGAAGAGTCGTTAGAGTGGACTTCATGGCTCATCCCGTACCGAGCGCTCCCGGCAGGAGGACAAACGCACCGTTGCCATCGGCAATCGGCGCCAACGTCGCGCCTGCGCAGCACTCGGGACAGGCCTCCCTGCCCACCGTGGAAGAAATCTCCGCCGGAGGCGTCGTGGTGGACACGTCCGACGCCGAGCTCCGAGTCGCGATCATCGCCCGTCTAAACCGCGGGGGACGCCTGGAATGGTGCCTGCCGAAGGGCCATCCGGAGGGCAAAGAAAGCAACGAGGACGCCGCGGTGCGAGAAATCGCGGAGGAAACCGGCATCGAAGGCAAGATCCTCGCGCCGCTGGGAAGCATCGACTACTGGTTCACCGTCAGCGGGCACCGGGTCCACAAGACAGTCCACCACTACCTGCTGCAGGCCACGGGCGGGGAACTCACGATTGAAAACGATCCCGACAAAGAAGCCGTGGACGTCGCCTGGGTCCCGATTCACGAGCTGGCCCGCAAGCTCTCCTTCCCGAACGAGCGCCGCATCGCTGACCTCGCCAAGGAAGTCCTTCCGGAGGACCACTGAGCTCTGCAGTCCGCCGCCGTTAGGCCGTCGATGACGCGCAAAGTCGTGTCCGGGTGAGACGATGAAGACGATGTCACCCGCCAAGCCCACTCCCTCGCACTCCGGCCCCGCCGATTCCGACGCTGTCCACGCCGGAGAAGCCCGTTCCAGCGCCATCATGGCCGCCGGCACCCTGGTTTCGCGGTTCCTGGGGTTCGGCAAGACCTGGATGCTGGTGGCCGCACTTGGTCTCGGCTCCACGATCAACGACACCTTCATCAACGCCAACAACCTGCCGAACCTGATCTTCCTGCTGGTGGCAGGCGGTGTCTTCAACGCCGTCCTGGTCCCGCAGATCATCAAGGCCAGCACGGCTCCGGACAGGGGAGCGGACTACATCAGCCGGCTGCTGACGCTGGCCATCCTGGTGCTGCTGACGCTGACCCTGCTGGTGACCCTGCTGGCACCCTGGGTCATCGAACTGACTACGCAGGGCTACTCCCCGCAACAGAAGTCGCTTGCCGTCTCCTTCGCGTTCTGGTGCCTTCCGCAGGTCTTCTTCTACGGCCTGTACGCCTTGCTGACCCAAGTTCTCAACGCCAATGGCACCTTCGGGCCGGCCATGTGGGCACCGATCCTGAACAACATCGTGGCGATCGCCGGGCTCGGCATGTTCATCGCAATCTTTGGCGCCAACGTCGCCAACCCCCACACGCTCGACAATTGGGGGCCCTTCCAGACCTTCCTGGTGGCCGGGTTCTCCACCATCGGCGTGATCGCCCAGACAGCCATCCTGCTGATCCCGGTGTTCAGGCTCCGGCTGGGCCTCCGGCCACGCTTCGGCTGGCGTGGCGTGGGTCTGGGGCAGGCTGCCAGACTGAGCGTCTGGACGCTGGCCACCGCCGCCGTCGGACAGCTGGCGTTCCTCTACGTCATGCGCATCGCCACGATCCCGGGCGCGGAACGCCTCCGCCTGGAGAAGGCGGGGGACCCGGCCGCCGAGACGCTGCCCGGCAACGCCGTGCTCGAAGTGGCCAGTCAGCTGTACCTGCTGCCGCACTCCATCATCGCGCTCTCCCTGGCCACCGTGCTGTTTAACCGGATGACCCGGGCTTCGCAGGCAGGAAACCGGAACGAGCTGCGGAACGCGCTCTCGCACGGCTTGCGGACCATGGCGGTGGCCACGGTCTTCGGCGCGCTGGCGCTGTTCGCGCTTGCCGGACCGCTGGGCATGTTCTTCTCGGGCGGGGAGCGCCAGGACGGCGCCATGCTGGCCCAGACCCTGACAATCCTGGCCCTCAGCACACCTTTCATGAGCGCCAACTTCATGATGTCCCGGGTGTTCTACGCCAACGAGGACGCACGGACGCCGTTCTTGATCCAGCTGGTGCTGGCCCTGGTCAATGTTGTTTCCGCCTTCCTGATCCAGTTCCTGCCCTACGACCAGATCATCTTCGCGATCGCCATCCTCTACACCGGCGGAAACATCCTCTCCGTCATCGTCAGCGCATTCTTCCTCCGCCGGCTCCTGGGGCACCTGGACGGTCCGCGGATCGCCAACTCCTACATCCGCATGGGCTACGCGGCGCTCGGGTCCGCCATCGCCGGAGCCGTGGCCTTGTGGCTCCTGGGCAGCTACAGTCCGGACGGATTCGCCTGGAGCAGCCGCATCGCCGCCCTCGTGACGATTGTCGTCGTCGGGCCCGTCATGCTGGCCGTCTACTTTTTCCTGCTGAAGGTCTTCCGCGTGACCGAGCTACGGGACCTGATGCAGCCGTTGCTGGGCCGCCTCCGGCGCGGCCCGGCCACCGAGACCGGCGTTGAGCCTCGCGCGGTGGTCGCCGCTCCGGCCCCCACTACCCCGGCACGGGCCACCGTTTCGGTGGATACCGGCCTAATTCCGAGAATTTCGGGCGAGTTCGACGCGGCGTCCTTCCGTGCCGGTCCCGACATGCGCGGGCTGGATGAAGCGCCCCACGGGCAGTCCACCGGCCCGGACGGCGGCTATCTTCCGGCTGAAGAGTTGCCGAGCACGGCGCAAGGGGGCCTGGGCCGTGCCGACATTCCGCTGCCCGGACGCAGGACCTATCAGGGCCCGGCCGGGCACAATCCCTACTTCCCGTTTGGCCGGAAGAAGAAAAAATGACGTCCAGCCGTTTTCCAGCAGCCACGCTCGCGCGCCCCGGACAGTGCATCGGCTAGGATCGAAGACTAAGAAGGGGAGTTGCGGACCAGAGGTCAACCGGCTTACCGGGGGATTAGGGTCACTCATGACGTGATCACGGTCGGTAAGTCCCGGACAGCCTAGGAGGAGCCCGTGTCCCACCCGATCGATGTCGGATCAGTACTCGGTGGCCGCTACAAGGTCACTGCCACCCTTCTGACCTCGCATGACCAGGATCTGGTGCTGGACGGTGTGGACCAGGTACTGAACCGTCCGGTAAGCATCCTCGTCGCCGGCCCGGAAAACGCCGAGCAGGTGGCTCAAAGTGCGCGCGAGGTGGCCACGGGCGAGCGGCCCGGCAACATGCAGATCCTGGATCTTGGCGTCAGCGACTCCACCACCTACCTGATCACCAACCACACTTCGGCGGCCGATCTGTTGGACCTGGTAGTGTCCTCCAACCCGCCCTATGTCGAACCCTTCTTCACGGACACTCTGGGCAGTGAAATCTTCGGGCAGGCACGCTCGAAGGAGCCCGAAACCTACGAGGGACTCTACGACGACGAGGAAGTCGACGCCGGGTACATCGACTACGGGCAGAGCCAGCCGCCCGTCGCCCCGTGGGTTCCTCCCGCCAGCGCTCCGTCACGGCCCACGGCAGCGCCGTCGGCCGGTACCAACGGCGCTGCCGCAGCGGCCAGCGCAAGCGGGCTCGGGGCTGGTGCCGCCAGCGCAGCGAAGTCCCCCCGCACCGCACCCCAAGACGCCACATCGCAGGCCACGGCGCCCCAACCGGTTCAAGGCGGCGCTGGAGCCCGTCCCGCCGAGCCTGCAGTTGCTGGAGCCGGAGCTACGGCATCACCCGAGGCGCCCAAAGTGTCCCTGTGGTCCGAGCACGACTACGGTTATGCCGACGCCGATGAGCACGGGCATGGCGTTCGGCCGGGCCCGGCGGCTGCAGCCGCCGGAACAGCCGGCGCGGGCCGGAACGGGCTCGATCGCTCTCCCGGGAATTTCCCTTCCTCCGCCCGGAACCAGGACTTTGCGGCGGACGGCGATTACTACGAGGAGGAGGACGAGCCTCGTCGTGAGCCGCGCTCCATGCGTTGGCTCGTCGGTGGCCTCCTGGCCGCCGTCCTGGTGGTGGGTCTGGTCTTCGCCGTCACCAATCTGGGCAGCCTCTTCAAGAGCAGCCCACAGCCCGATGCGGCGGGAGCCTCGGCCACCAGCACCCCTGCGCAGTCGTCTGGGTCTCCTTCACCAAGCGCTGCAGCCGTTGCCGGCCCCCCGGCAATCGAGAGTGTCACCCGGCTGGGCAACTTCGACTTCGCCGCCACGTACGACGGGGACCTCGTCAAGACATTTGATGGAAATGGCGCCAGTTACTGGTCGGACATGGAGTTTGCCACGGACAACTGGGGTGGCCTCGCGCCCGAGGGGGTTCCGCTGGTCATCAAGCTGAAGGGACCGTCCAAGGTTTCCTCCGTGACGCTGAGCCAGCTTGGCGCCTCCGGGGGCAGCATCAGCGTCTTCACGAACGACCGCCCGTCCCTCGACGGAGCCAAGCAGGTCGGCAGCAACAGCTTCACCTCTCCCGACCTGACGATGCCGTTGCAGGAGCCGGTCACGGCGCAGTACGTGATCGTATCCGTCAAGACGCTTCCGAAGCTGGCAGCGCCTAAGACCCGCTATGGTTACGGCCTCCGCCTGGCCGAGATCAAGGTTCAGTAGCGCACAGTCCCTAATCCCCGGCTCCGGCCGGTCTTCGCTGCCAACCGGTAGCCTGAGTGGTGGCGCCCTTGGTGGTGCCCAGCTCGGCCGGAATATTCAGTACCAAGTATCAGTTGTGCCATGTGCCAGCCGCCCTCGCGGGCGCATCGACAAAGGAAGAGGTTCACCGTTCAGTGAGCAACGCAGAAAACACCGCGTCCGAAGTACGTGATGTCATCATCGTCGGCTCCGGCCCTGCGGGCTACACCGCTGCGGTGTACACGGCGCGCGCCAATCTGAAGCCGCTGCTCTTGGCTGGATCGGTGACCGCCGGCGGCGAATTGATGAACACCACGGATGTCGAGAACTACCCCGGATTCCCCGAAGGCATCATGGGGCCCGACCTCATGGAGAACTTCGAGAAGCAGGCCGCCCGGTTCGGGACGGACATCCAGTTTGAAGACGTCACCGAACTGGACCTCGACGGCGACATCAAGACCGTGACGACCGCGTCGGGGGAGACCTTCCAGGCCCGTTCCATTATTCTTTCCACCGGATCCGCCTACCGGGAGCTCGGGCTGCCCAATGAAAAGCGCCTCTCCGGGCACGGCGTTAGCTGGTGTGCAACCTGCGACGGTTTCTTCTTCAAGGATCAGGACATCGCCGTGATTGGCGGCGGCGACTCCGCCATGGAAGAGGCACTGTTCCTCACCAAGTTTGCAAAGTCCGTCACCGTGGTGCACCGCCGCGACACCCTCAGGGCCTCCAAGATCATGGCGGACCGCGCCCAGGGCCACGAGAAGATCAACTTCGTGTGGAACACCGGGGTCGAAGACATCCTTGGGCAGGACAAGGTCACCGGTCTGCGGCTGAAGAACCTGGTGGACGGCACCGAGTCGGAACTGGCCGTAACCGGCGTTTTCGTGGCCATCGGCAATGATCCCCGTACCGATCTGGTCAAGGACAAATTGGAGCTCACCCCGGAGGGGACCATCGCCGTCGAAGGCCGCACCTCCAAGACCAGCATCAAGGGCGTCTTCGCAGCAGGGGACGTCATTGATCCGACGTACCGCCAGGCGATCACGGCCTCGGGATCCGGCTGTGTAGCCGCCCTCGACGTAGAGCACTACCTGGCAGACTTCCACGCCTAACCAGCGCGCAGCAACCAACCGGAGAGAGAGACAACTTATGAGCAACGCAAAAGACGTAACAGATGCAAGCTTTAGCACGGATGTATTGGCTGCCGATAAGCCGGTCATTGTGGACTTCTGGGCCGAATGGTGCGGCCCGTGCCGCAAGCTGGGTCCGATCCTGGACGAGATCTCGGTCGAGTACAGCGAGAAGGTAGATGTCGTCAAGGTAAACGTGGACGACAACCCGGCGATTGCCGCGCGGTACGGCATCACCTCGATCCCGGCCGTCTACCTGTTCCAGGGTGGAGAGGTCAAGAGCAGCGTGATCGGTGCCAAGCCCAAGCAGTTCTTCGAGAAGGAATTCGCGGACGTACTGTCCTAGCGTTTCCCAGCCTGCGCCCCGCGCCGCTAAGGATGTGGCCCCCGCTTCTAGGAGCGGGGGCCACATTTTTGCCGGTCATGGGCTGAGAGCGTGGGGGCATGGGGCGCGTGGAACCGGCCCCGATGGCTCGCAACATCGATTAACACCCTAGGTAGGTTGTTTTTCGCTGCCGAATTGCGGCTGCGGGCTTGCCGTGTGCCGCCAGCCTTGCCCTAGTAGGGTGGGGGAGGGCGCTCCACCGGGGGGACTTAGGGGAAGCGTGCCCGGCCTGTTTCACGTGAAACCACACCCTACCTCTGAAGGGCGCGGCGTAAGACCCCAGCACGGGCCGCCCTTTAAGGCTTGCGGGGCGTTTCACGTGAAACATGTGATCGTGCCTTGTCGTGCGTAAGTCCAGGCCGGGCGCTAGGGAGAATCCTCGCATTCGTCCCCCGCGTCGGCCTTGGGTTACCGCCGGTCCTCGCTGCCCGGGCCTTGCATCGTTCCATTGGAACCGGCCCCGGAGCCTGCACGCATGGGACGCGGCCGTTTCGCCGGGCCCGGGGAAGGGGTTACTAGTCGACGGGACCTGCCGCTGAGCTACTTGCCACTGCCGGGATGCCGGGTGGCCCGTCTCACCATGGCCAATGCGGCGCTTCGGCGGTCCGGGGACGTCGCTTTGGAAATGGCGGTCTTGGTGCTGGCGGCGGATTCCGGCGGCGGCACCGTTTCACGTGAAACATTGCCCTGCGGATAATGGACGGCGCCATGAGTGCGCGGCGGACAGCATACGTGGTGGTGGGCAGCCTCCTGGGGATCGCAATCCGGGCAGCCCCGTCGTGCGACTGCGCGGAACAGTCGCAGATGAACCGATCCGAGTTGATGGCGTTTTCCTTTGCCTGCGGCCGACGTTCGCTCCCTTCAAGACTCGGGGCTTTTCGGCGCCCGGGCCCCGGGTGTGCGAGCCCCTTAGGCGCCCAGGTCAGCGGCTGGCAGACCGCTGACCTGTCCTTGGCCCATGTCGCTCAGCGTGCACCCACAGCTAACACTCACCGAGCAGCGATGCTGGCCCACGACCGCACGGGGAATGGATCATCAGCCGTCGGAACAGTCCGGTAACCCTGCTCCCTGCCCAGGACACCTCACCGGCCGAACCGCCCGTCTCGGCGGCTCGACATAGGCCATCCGTAGACGCCCCTGCTTCCGGCACGGTGCGCCATTCCCCGCGGTGCTGTTCCGGTGAAACAGTCCGCCCATAGGAGCGGGGAAGTGCACCTGCGGGAGTAGCAGTCTCTCATCCAAGGCTCTTGAGTGCGGTGCACAGACAGAAGGTCGCTAAGCGGAGGTGTTGCCCGATGTTTGGAGGGAGGCGCACACCGTACAGAGGCGTTTCACGTGAAACATGGCGCGCAGGCGGCCAGCGCCGGCGCCCTCCATCCAGCGGGTCCGGCTTCCCGGGAGTGAACGGATCCCGCCAGCAGGTGTCCACCCTCTGGGGCTACAGGAGGGACATGGTGCTAACCGGAGACCTTGAACCGTCCCCGGAGCCGGGCATCACGTCTCGGGGCACAGCCCGGAACGACAACAATTGAGCCGATGGGGTCCGCCACCATGTGATGAAACAGCGCTTCGAGTCGCCGGGGGAGGCACACGGCGTTCGTTGTACGAAGCCGCGCCGGATCACGGGAATGGGCCTTCCGCCTCTCGTCACAGCCGTGCCCCACTGTGCCAGCCGAAGTCACCATGGCAGACGACATCGCTGTCACCTGACGTCCCGTCAGGGGAGTGCTTGCCCGAGCAGGCCCGCTCCGAGATGTTCGAAGGCAGCCCAATGCATCCAAGCGCCATAAGCGGCCAGGATTCAGCGTACGGACCGGACGCATATCCTTGGCCTCCCATCACTTAGCGACACCCACGCCCCCAGCTCGCCTCCAGCGAAACCAGCACTGATCGAAGCAACGGAAGCTGCCGCGGACCGTCGTGTGCAACGCGCGGCATGCCGTCCTTCTACTCCAGGCTGACTTGCTACTCCAGGCAGACTTGCGGCAGCCAGGAATCCCTGAATCGCAGGTGCACTGCACGCCAAACCGCAGATGCACTGCACACCCGCCGCCGCACCGCAACGGCTCTCCGGCGATACAGGGCACCGCCTCTGCGCCGTCCAATCCATCGCCCGCCGGCCAAGGGGCGTTGCGGGCCTCCATGCAAGAAGTCACGTCCACGCGTTCTCCTGCCCCAAACCCCGCGGGACGAACCATCGGTTCTGTATGCCCAAAGGAGTGGGGCCGAGGACCCCGCTGCATGGGAGGAATCCACGGGGCCCACGCCGTCGGAAGGGCGGCTGAATAGGCGAGCGGTGGATGCCTGCCAGCGGGTCTTCGACCATCCCCTTGCCCGCACGGCGGCCGAGTTCCGGTTCGGCGGCCCTCCGTTCCCAGGGGCCAAAGTGCACCCGAGGCCGCCCTGATCCGGGCTGCAGCAAGGATATTCACACCCTTTTCCACAGAAGTTATTAACACGGTTATCCACAGGCGCCGAGTCCCGGGTCACATGTGGGGCAAATGGCGTCGGATCTGACTTTTCCGCGCCGCCGCACGCACCGGCGCCTGCCCCCACGACCGCAGCGTCGCCAAATCCTAGAACGTCTCGCGCGACGGAGGAGAGGATTCATCTGCGGAGATTTACGATGGATCGGCGCTCCAGGGCCCGAAGTTAGCCCGCTTCCGTGGATTTAGCCGCCGTCTCCCGGCCGAGACTTCGATTGACCTACTTTTCCTTAGGGTGATGTTTCACGTGAAACAGGTGCGGCTTTGGAAGGTACGATGGCCCCGATGCTAGGGCAGCGCGACGGGGGAGGTGCCACTGTTCCCCGCTCGGGAAAGAGTGATCGATGGACTAATCCACAAAGTTATCCACAACAATATCCACGAACAATATCCACCGGGTTTTCCACTGGCGCTCTGGCTCTGGGTAATCCCCGAAGGACGTGCCCGGCCTGGTCCTCGGCCCGGCACGTCCAGAGCGGAGACGCGCCCTGCTCAACAGCGCACACGGGAACGGGCGCAGCGGAGGGAGCCGGTGTTCCAGACATCGGTCCGGGTGAAGGCGCCGTGTTCCGCATTTATCCTCGTCGCTGCAGTTTCAGTTCTGGTCGGGCCTCAGCGAGGGCGCAGCAGATCAGCTGGATGGCAGGGGGAGCGGCGGGAAGGCACAGCCCCGCATGGCGAGCCGCACTCGCTCCGTGGGTCTCAAGTCCTGCGGCTGCTGCGGTGTGGTGAGCCGGCGAGAGTCAGGTGACACACTTTGATGCAGCGGGGAGAGTTGCGTGTACAGCTGTGCGCGGTCCGCCCGTCGCTCGCCCCTAAAGACGCCGGCCTCGGCCCTCCCGCGTCTCATGCCGCCCATCGGACTCGAGCCCCGCGCGATCGTTCACGCCGCCGATCAGCCGGAGCAGATCCAGTTGCGCCCACCACAAAAGAATCACCTAGCCGCCCAGGTTCTGTGCCGCCCCCGCCGAAACAATCTGTCTTTTAGACGCATTAGGCTCACCGCCGCATTCGGCGAAACAAGCCGACCTGCCGTCCTCCAGCAGCACGCAAACGGCACCCAGTCGGAACGCTGTGTCTGGCGCCAACAGGAGCAGCTCTGGTGGCGCCAGCGGACCAATGCCCGGCATAGCTTCCCAGCCCCCGACAAAGGCGCCTGCGGCTCGCCTCGTGCCCCCTTGCCTGGTGACGACTGCACGCCCCAGCGGGTGCCCTCCCTCCGTCGACCTGGCTGTCCCTCGACCGTGGCCGCGAGGGGACGGCTGGCGGTCGGGAGGGGAGAATGCAGCCACCCTTAATCCGCGGCGCGAACAGTTCCTGAACGGCGTCGGGTCCGCTCTCTGTCGGACCGGGAAGGCCACTGCGACACCGGCCGTCGATAGGAACCATGGAAGGACCTGTTCCGGGACTGCACCGGGGTCTCCGCCCACTGCTGAATCAGAGGTGTGCGACGCCGGGGCGACGGGGGTAGGAAAAGGGACGTAGGGGACGGGGTCGGGATGGGAGGCGGCGACGAAGGGGCGGGGACAGTGGGACCGACGGGCGTGCCGTTCATGCCCGCTCGACACCGCCGGTTTCAGGGGACGTCATGAATCCGCGGTCCGGTAGCAGCAGGATTGCGTCCGGGTTTAGCGGCCGGGCTGCCGGGACCCCGGACCCCAGGGGCATCGACGGGGCCCCACAGAGGCGCACGTTGCGCAAGGCCCAACGCGCCGCGAACTCGGTGCTGCCGCTGCCGGTGGAAAGATCGCCAGTCAGCCTGTTGGGGATCCGTCGTGGGGTGTCTTGCCGGCTTGGATGCGCAGCGCTGCGGCGGTGTCGCCGGCGGCTGTGTCCCAGCCAACGAAGAATTCGCTGGCGCGGGCGTCGAGAAAAACGAAGCGTGCCGCGTTCAGTGGCAACGCACCCTGCTCAAGGAGGCCCGAAGAGAGGGCGAGGCAGAGGTCATTGGCAGCGAGGATTTTCGACCGGGTATTGCAGATACAGGCCGGCGTCCCGGTCATGCCGTCCAGGACGCGTCGTTCCCTGGGACGGACATTCCTGCCGGGACGTCGAGGAGCAGCTGCCCGGGGGGATGCGGCAGCGGCCTGGCCAAATCGAAAAGATGCGCGTTCGGCCTGGTCCAGCTGCAGTGCACGGGCAAGAGCATCGAGAACGGAATCGGACACACCGCGTAGGTTTCCTCTCTCGGGGCGGGCATGGTATTCGGAGCTGACCCCGGCGGGCATCGCGACTTCATCACGGTTAGGCCCGACGACCCGCCGCACACCGCGGTAGACGGGAAGCCCAGCCTGGACCGGGGTGCTACGCGCCCGTTGGGTCGCGAGAATTTCACACACGTCCCTGCTGTTGGCTATGTTTCCACGCTACTGCCCGATCGTTCCTCCTGGGATGTCCACGCCATACACCTCATACCAGGCACTTCCACGCGTGCGAGCGGGCTGGTTAGCTGGAATAGAACCAAGACTCCAAAAGCTCCTGCCGCTTCGGCAGCAGTACCGGCCGGAACCGGGTTCACGGCGCCCATCGGGCGTCCATCCGGCCGGGGGCATTTGTTTCGGCAACCACAAGATTCGGTCCAGCTGTCCTGGCCCGTTCGAAACGAACTCCTTTGCATCAGTCATCCTTAACAACAACAATGGCTTCCAGCTGCCTATCCTCGGCTTCGGCGTGTTCCAAGTGCCAGACGGCCAGGAAAGCGAACGGGCCGTCACGGACGCCTTCGAAATCGGCCACCGGCTGATCGTTACCGCGGCGGCGTACCTTAATGAAGAAGCCGTCGGGCGTGCCACCAAGAACAGCGGCACTCCCCGGGACGAGCCGATTATTACGACCACGCTCTGGGTCCAGGACACCGGATATGAAAACACTTGGGTCTAAAGGTGGCCCCCGGAAGGGGCCGATCCGGAAGGGTGGGTGTCGGCAGCGAGAGGTGACTTCCGGGAATACTGGCCGCGACCCCGCGTGCCTTCCGTTTGACGTGGCCCTCGAACTGCCGGCGCCGGCCTGACCCGCTGGTCCTGACTTGATTAGGAGCTTGTCCCCCCGCCGGTGTGACCCTTCACCGTGCTGCCGCGACGAGTGGTCCTCCCAGGGCCCGGCTTGGACCGTGTTCGTCACTATGACTACGTCATCGCAGTGATCCGGACCGCGACACCATCGACCTGGCGGTACCGGATACAGCCATCGGCGGCATCTGCGCCCCCATCGAGGACCGGTCGACGGGGCGGGTTACGCACGCATGCTCGACTGGGCACGAAAACACGCCCCGGGCAGCCGGGTCGGGGCGTTGGAGGGAACGGGAAGTTTTGCCGCCGGGCTGGCCGGGAAGCTGGCCCTGACCGGTGAGGATGTCGTCGAAGTCGGCGCCCTCCGGCGCGCCCGCGGCTCGAAGAACGACCGGCTCGACGCGGTCCGCGCCGGCCGGACCGCGATGGCACGCGAACACCAGTCCAGTCCCCGCGTCCGCGGGCTGCGTGAAGCAATCCGGTCCCTGGCGGCGACCCGCCAGGGGGTGCTGGTCAGCCGCACCAAGGCCATCACCGAACTCAAGAGGTCGCACCCGAACTGCTGCGGGCGCTACTGCGCGGCTGCCCGCTGCCAACCAGCTGGCATTGATCGAAGGTCTGGCCACCACCGCGGCCGCCGCGGCCGCCGGATCACCGTGCTGACACTGCGGTCCATCACCGCCCGCATACGGTTTCTGACCGGCCAGCTCGCGGACATCGATCCCGACTTGGCCCGTCTCATCCAGGCACATCCGCCCGGGCCGGCGCTGCTCGCGGAACCCGGCGTGGGTGCGGTCGTGGCGGCCCAGCTGCTGGTCAGCTGGTCCCACCCGGGACGGGTCAGAAGCGAAGCGGCAGTCCCCTCGCTGGCCGGAGTCGCACCGCTGGAAGCCAGCAGCGGCCAACGCACCAGACACCGCCTCGACCGTGGCGGAGACCGGGCGCCGAACCGGGTCCTGCACGCAGTCGCGATCACGCGCCTCCGGTGCCATGCGAAACCCGGGCCTACGAAGGCCCGGCGCCCCCTTCAGGGCAAGACCCACCGCGACGTC
>JAODMV010000012.1 GCA_025464875.1 Arthrobacter sp.
GCCCCTTGGCTACCTCGGATTGGGCCGGAGCACCCTGGATCTTGCCGCCTCGCCCGGCACGCGGTTTGTCCTGCTGGGCGGGGAACCCCTCGAGGAGGAACTGCTCATGTGGTGGAACTTCGTGGGCCGCACGCACGCCGAAGTGGAGCAGGCACGCCTGGACTGGGAAGCTCAGGCGGAGCTTCCGGGGGCAGCCGCCGCTGCCGCGCGGTTCGGGTTCGTCCACGGGCACGGCCCGGACGCCGGAGCCGAGGCCGGCCGCATCCCGGCGCCGCCGCTGCCCGGCGTCCGACTAAGGCCGCGCAGCCGGTACTGACAGGGCCCGGGCGGGACGCTGGAGACTGGGGCGGGTCGGCTCAGCCCTGTTCGGCGACGAGCTGGAGCACGCCGAAGACGGGGTCCTGCTCCAGCACGCGGACGTCGCTGATGCCGGCGGCGGCCAGGGTCGAGCGGAAGGATTCCTGCAGGCGCGGGACGTTCATGCCCAGGCCGCTGCCCAGGATCACCGGCCCGTCAATGCCGAGCTTCCGGACTGTCTGTTCCGCCAGGCCCGCCAGGTCGCGCCCCGCCTGGTCCACGAGTTCCTGGCTCGCCGCATGCCCGGCAGCGGCCGCGTCGACCACCAGCCGGGCCTTCTGCGCCCAATACCGCCGTCCCGTTGCAGCCGAGTGGAAGAGCGCGATCAGCTTGTTGGGGTGATCCACCCCGCACGAACCCAGCAGCGCCGTCGTGAGCTCATCGGGCTCCAGCCCCTGGTTCATGCGGCGCAGGCTGTGGCGCACGGCCTCACGGCCCAGCCAGTAGCCGCTGCCCTCATCGCCCAGGAGATAGCCCCAGCCGCCGGCCCGCGCCTCCTCGCCGAGGCTGTTCCTGCCCCAGGCCGCCGAGCCCGTGCCGCCGATGACCGCAACGCCTGTACTGACGCCGCCCGCGGCCAGCAACAGCCGCGAATCGTGGACCACGGTGATCCTGGCGCCGGGCACGTGCGGTGCAATCAGCGCAGCAAGCGCCGCGGCGTCGTCATCGGTGTCGATCCCGCCGGCTCCCGCGTACACCTGCGCGACGGTCCCCCCGCCGATCAGGGCAAAGAGCTCCGCAAGGTGGCTGGCCGCTTCCTCGCGGCTGACGTTCTGCACGTTCGAGCTGCCCACCGATTCGTCGGCTACAGCGGTGCCGCCCTCGAACCGGACGCCGCGCGTCTTGGTGCCGCCGATATCCAAACCGATCACGGCGCCGCCGGGCCCTCCGTGCGCAGCGCCCGCCAGCGGGGAGGAAGATGGAACAGAGTCCGCCGCCGGCGGGTTGTCAGTGTTAGTCACAGCAACAGACTACTGAATCGCGCCTCCAGGAGTCCGCAATGTCTCATCCCCTGTTCGGTACCCGGATCATCGCGGCCCCGATGGCCGGCGGGACCTCCACGCCCGCCTTCGTCCGGGCCGTGCATGAGGCCGGAGGGCTGGGCTTCCTCGCCGCCGGCTACAAGAGCGTGTCCGCCATGGAGGCGGAGATCCGCAGCACGCGGGAATCCGGCGCGCGGTTCGGCATGAACGTGTTCGTCCCCGACCCCGCCCAGCTGGATCCGGCCCCCGATGTCAGAGCGCGGCTGCTGGACTACCGCTCCCGGCTGCAGGCTGACGCCCTGCGCTACGGCGTGCAGCTCCCGGCGCCGCGGCTGGACGACGACGATGACTGGCAGGGGAAGATCGACGCCCTGCTGGAAGATCCGGTGGAACTGGTCAGTTTCGCCTTCGGCCTGCCCGGCCCGGAGGTGGTGCGCTCGCTGCAGCGGGCCGGCTCCGCCGTGCTCGCCACCGTCACCACCGCCTCCGAAGCCCGCCGGGCGGCCGAGCAGGGTGTGGACGCCCTCGTGGTCCAGCACGCGAGCGCCGGCGGCCACAGCGCGGCGTTCGAGCCGGTCCCCCCATCCGGCTCCCTGCCGTCCGGCTCACGGCAGCCCGGCACCACGGCGGAACTGCTCGCCCAGGTGCGGTCCGCCGTCGCGCTCCCTCTCGTGGCCGCCGGCGGCGTCATGGATCCGGCCGGGCTGAAGGCGGTACTGGCCGCCGGAGCGCAGGCCGCCCAGCTGGGCACGGCGTTCCTCCGCGCCGAGGAAAGCGGCGCCCGCCAGCTGCACAAGGACGCCCTGGCCAGCCCGCACTTCACCCAGACCCGGCTCACGCGCGCCTTCACCGGCAGGCCGGCACGGGCGCTGGTGAATGAATTCGTCCGAGACCATGCCGACGCCCCCGAGGCCTACCCAGCCGTCCACCATCTGACCGCGCCGATCCGCGCGGCGGCGGCCGCCGCCGGGGACGCGGAGCGCCTGAACCTGTGGGCGGGAACGGGCTGGCAGCAGGCACGATCCGGCCCCGTCGCGCGCATCGTGGCCGGGCTGCTGGCCGGCAGCTGACGCCCGGCTCTCCGCGTTCAGGCCCCCGCGTTCAGGCCCCGGTCGGCGCCGGGCGTTTAGCTGCCTGAGCGCTCTCGCACGAATCCGGCCAGGAGCGCCGGGCCCTCGCTGAGCACGAGTTCGCGGAACAGCCGCACCGGGTCCGGCTCGGCATCCGCTCCCCCGCGGCGTTCCCGCCAGGCGAGGCCGATCTCGCGGAAGGCCAGGGCGGAAGTCAGGGGGACCTCCACCCAGCCCAGCTCCCCCGCCAGCGGCGCAGCGTGCGGAGGGTGCTGGCGGCCGGGCGGCAGGATGCTGACGCCGAGTCCTGCCGAGACAAGCCCGCGGACGGTGTGCGCGTCCTGGCTTTCGAAGGCTATGCGGGGCCGGAACCCCGCTTCGCGGAACAGCGCATCGGTCAGCGAGCGCATGCCGTAGCCGGGGCCGAGGGCCACGAAGGGCTCGTGCCGGATGTCCGCCACGCGGGCGCGCTTTCGTCCGGCCAAGGGGTGGCGGTGATGCACCACGAGGCGCAGCGGTTCCCGGTACAGGGCGGCCGAGGCAATGGTCCGGCTGGGCGCCGCGACGGGCGCCGTCAGGGCCAGGTCCGCAGCCCCGCCGGCCAGCTCGGCCAGGCAGCCGTCCCGCGCACCTTGGCTGAGGTCGAACGCCGTCTGCGGATGCCTGCTCCGGAAGGCGCTGATGAGCAGCGGCAGCGTCGCCTCGCCGAAGGTGTGCTGGAAGGAGACAGCGATCCTGCCGCGCACCACCTCCGATGCGTGCCGGACCAGGTCCAGCCCGGACTGGAATTCACCCAGGGCGGCCTCGATGTGGGGCAGCAGCGCCTTGGCCGCGGCGGTCAGCCGCACCCCGCGGCCGTCCCGGATGAGCAGTTCGGTGCCCACAATCGCGCTGGCCCTGGCGATCGCGCGGCTCACCGTCGACTGGGGCAGGCCCAGCGCTTCGGCGGTCGCGGTGATGTGCTGGGTCCGCCCGAGTTCTGCCAGCAGCGGCAGCAGTGGCAGCAGCTGGACCAACTGCTTGTGCTCCACGTCCATAAGCCGGCCTCCATCGTTCCGTATTTGACATTGATTCTATGGGAATCATGCATTGGAAGCATGCCTCGGCAAGGGCCTACCCTGAGGGAATGCCACGCCTTTCCCTGCCGCAGGGCCACACCTCCAGCCTCCCGTCCGGGACGCCCGCCTGGGCAGGGCACCCGAAGGGGTCCGCCGCCTACCGCCGGATCCTCGCGGGGCTGGCGTTCGCCGGCGTCGCCACCTTCGCCCAGCTGTACTCCACCCAGGCCGTGCTGCCCATCCTGGCCGCGGACCTGCAGGTCACGGCGGCCGAGGCGGCCCTGACCATCTCCCTGGCCACCGTGGGACTGGCGGTGACCGTGCTCCCCTGGTCCTTCCTGGCCGACCGCATCGGCCGGGTCCGCGCGATGATGTGGGGCATCTCCGCCGCGACCGTCCTGGGCCTGCTGGTTCCGCTGGCCTCGAGCTTCCCCATGCTCCTGGGCCTGCGGATGCTTGAGGGGATGGCGCTGGGCGGGATACCGGCCGTCGCCATCGCCTACCTCAACGAGGAGGTCAACAAGGCCCACACCGCCCTCGCCGCCGGGACGTACATTGCCGGCACCACCCTTGGCGGGCTCGCCGGACGCCTCGTGGCCGGCCCTGTCGGCGAACTTTGGGGCTGGCGGGCCGCGGCCCTGGCCGTCTCGGTCCTGGCCACCGCGGCAGCAGTCCTGTTCCTGGTCCTCATCCCGAAGGCCCGGGGGTTCACGGCGGCAGCCGCCAGCGGCTTCCGCGGCGGCCTCCGGACGTTGTCCGGCCACGCCCGGAACCCCCGGCTGCTGGCCCTGTACGTGCAGGGTTTCCTGCTGATGGGCGGCTTCGTGGCGGTGTACAACTACCTCGGGTTCCGCCTGTCCGGGGAACCGTTCGGCCTGCCGGCCACGCTCATCAGCCTGATCTTCCTGGCCTACCTCTCCGGGACCGTCTCGGCCCGCTGGTCCGCGGGACTGAGCTCGCGGTTCGGCCGGCGCACCGTCCTGATCTTCGGAAGCGGGCTCATGGTGTGCGGCCTCGCGCTGACGCTCACCCAGGCGCTGGCCCTCATCCTGGCGGGCCTGCTGGTTTTCACCGCCGGCTACTTCGCGACGCACAGCATAGGTTCCGGCTGGACCGGCGCGATCGCCACCACCGGCCGGGCCCAGGCAGCCTCCCTGTACAACCTCGCCTACTACCTTGGCTCCAGCGTCATCGGCTGGGCCGGCGGCCTCGTGTTCCAGTCGCTCGGCTGGACAGCCCTCGCCCTGACCGTCATCGGACTGGCGTGCACGACGGCGGTGATCACCGCCGTCGTGCATCCAGCCGGCGCACCGGAGAGCGCCGCACGTGCAGGTTCTTGATGAACATGCGGCGATGAATTCGCCCGGAATCTGGCGATAATTCGGGGTTCGGCGCATCTCATGGACAGAATGGCCGGAACATGCTGCCTATGATGAACGGACAATACTAAGAGGAGGATCCGTGAGCGAGAGCGCGAAGAATGTTCGGGCGGGTGCCGGCGAGCCGTTGGACGCCGTGGACGAACGGTTACTGGCAGCCCTGGTGGCCGACGCGCGAATCTCGAACAAGCAGCTGGCCGAGCTCGTGGGGATCGCACCGTCCACGGCCCTGATGCGGACCCGGGCACTTTCGGAGCGCGGAATCATCCAGGGGTTCGAGGCGAAGCTCAGCCTGTCCGCCATCGGACGCTCCGTCCAGGCGCTGATTGCCGTCAGGCTCCGCGCCCACGACCGCGAGCAGATCGACCACTTCACCTCCAGGGTCCCCAAGCTGCCGGCGGTGCTCTCGACCTTCCACACCTCCGGCTCCGTGGACTACCTGCTGCACATCGCCGTGGCCACCACCGAGGATCTGCGCGACTGGGTGCTGGACAATCTGGCCACCGATCCCGTGGTCGGCCACACCGAGACCACTCTGGTGTTTGACCACATCCAGGGGAACCACGGGCCGCTGCCCGGCTAGGACCGCAGCGCCGCCCGGAGGCTGATGGCCGCCAGGGTGCTCGCAGCGATCGAGCACAGCAGCACGAATCCGGCCACGGCCGCCTGGAGGCCAAGGACCCCGGCCGCGAGCCCCAGACCGAGGACGGGGAACACACTGCCGAGGTAGGTGATGACGTAAACGGTGCTGATGATCTGGGCATGGCGTGAGGCCTCCACTTTCCCGGCGACATCATTGAAGACCGTCCGGAAGGACACCCCCTGGCCGAACCCCGCAGCGATGCTGGCCAGCATCAACAGCCAGGGGCTGGTCCAGGCGGCAGCAGCGGCGATCAGCAGCACGGACACGCCCAGGACTGCCAGCCCGGCGGGCACCACGAATCGTCCACGCACGGCAAGCAACTGGCTGCATGCGGAGGATCCGAGTGTCAGCCCGGCGAGTAAACCGATCAATGGGCGCGAATCGGCGTGGACGATCTGGGCGAAGTAGCTCGGGGCGAGCGATAGGCAGAAGCCGAAGACGGTGAAACTGAGGAAGCCGACCGCCGAGGCCAGCCAGAAGGCACTGCGCGCCTCGCGGGAAACGGACGGCCGGCGCGGCGCCAGGACCCGCAGCGGCTGCGGGCCCGCATGCGAGCCGATCGCTGGGCGGGCCTTGAGCAGATACAACGGGACCAGCAGCGCGGCCAAGATGACGGAGTGCAGGTAGTACGGCGTGGAGGTCGGCCCGGGCAGGAGCGAGAGGACGCCGCCGACCGCCGGCCCGGCCGCCACCCCGCCGGCCGAGGCCAGGAGCGTGAACCGCGAGGCCCAGTCCGGACGGCTGGGCAACAGTTCGCGCAGGGCGGCCGAGCTCGCACCGGTGGCCAGCCCTACGGCGACGCCTTGCAGGGCCCGGCCAGCGGAGAGCGCCAGCAGGCCCTCTGCCGCCGCGAACACGAAGCCCCCGGCGAGTGCCACCAGCACAGCCAGCACCAGAGCGGCCCGGCGTCCAATGTGGTCCGACCAGTGGCCGGCAAGGAGCAGAGTGGCCACGAGCGCCACGACGTAGGCGGTGAAGGCAACCGTGACGTCCAGTGCCGTGATGCCCAGTTTCGCCTGCAGCAAGGGGTACAACGGCGTCGCGAGGTTCGCGCCGACCAGCAGCGTGAAGATCACGACGCCGGACAGCACGAGCCGTGCGGTGACGGACGCATCCCAGCCCCCGCGCCCAGCTGTGGCCGGACGCATGCGAAGTTCGCTGAAGACAGTCATATCGGTGCCTTTGCGTGGTATCGGACCGTGGGCTTCCCTCTTGTGGAGGTGCTGGCCGGCCCGGTTGACGATGGGTACCTACAGGATGAAGCATTCCTACTCTTCCAGGCGACGTTTTATGCCAGAATTGATCAAAACGGCCAATCAACGGCCCCAGACGTTAGTGGGAGTGATGATTTGAACGGTCTCGATCCCACGGACCTGAAGATCCTGCTGGAACTGATCCGGGATCCACGGAGCCAGATCGGCGAACTCAGCGACACCCTCGGCATCGCGCGGAACACTGCCCAGTCCCGCGTCCGGCGGATGCTGCGCTCCGGTTTGCTGCACGACGGCGGACGGGAGATCGACCTCGCGGCGGTGGGTTACGACGTCGTCGCCTTCGTGACGATCGAGGTAAACCACCAGGAACTCGACGGCGTCGTCGGCGCCCTGCGCCTGATCGCCCAAGTCCTGGAAGTCCACGAGATCTCCGGCCGCGGCGACGTCTGGTGCCGGGTGGTGGCAACGGACACGCACAGCCTCCAGGCCGCACTGCGGTCCATCCTCAGGATCAAGGGCGTTATCCGGACAGAAACGGTGCTGGCCCTGCATACCCACATCCCGTACCGCACCGAGCCGCTCATCAGCAGGCTGGTGCAAGGCAGTGCCCTGGGCCCGGGCCGATCGAAGTGACGCGCTGCGTGCGGCGGCCCACGATCTTCTGAAGCCCGCTCCCGTCCCGCCCGGAACGGAGACGGGATAATAGCCCGGTGACTATCATCGATAACGCCGTCTACGTTGACGGTAGCCGCGCCGCTGAGCCGGAGAGCCTTGAGCAGACCTTCGAAACCCTGGCCAAGCACGGCGGCATGGCGTGGATCGGGCTCTACCGTCCCACTGAAAGCGAAATGGCGGCCGTCGCCAGGGAATTCGGGCTGCACGAGCTGGCTGTTGAAGACGCAATCTCCGCCCACCAGCGTCCGAAACTGGAGCGCTATGACGACGTCCTCTTCACGGTGCTGCGTCCTGCCAGGTACCTCGATGAAACCGAAAACGTGGAATTCGGCGAGTTGCACATCTTCACGGGCAAGAACTTCGTGGTGACCGTCCGGCACGCCGAGATGGGCGGCGTCGCGGAGGTGCGGCGCCGGCTGGAGCAGCGTCCGGATCTCTTGCGCCACGGCCCGGAGGCCGTGCTGTATGCGCTACTGGACCAAGTGGTTGATGAATATGCTCCCGTGGTGGCCGGGCTGGAGAACGATATTGACGAGATTGAGGACCAGCTCTTCAGCGGGGACCCGAGAGTGTCACGGCGCATCTACGACCTGGCCCGGGAAGTCATCCAGTTCCAGCGCGCCATCCATCCGCTCCCTGCCATGATCCAGCAGCTCCGGAACGGCTTCGACAAATACGAGGTGGACGCCGAGCTCCAGCACAGCCTCCGGGACGTTGAGGACCACGTAGAACGGGTGATCTCCCGCGCCGATTCCTTTCGCGACCTGCTGCAGAACGCACTCACCCTGGACGGCACACTGACTGCCAACCGCCAGAATGAAGAGGTCAAGAAGATCTCTTCCTGGGCGGCGATCTTCTTCGCGCCCTCCTTTGTGGCGGGCGTCTACGGCATGAACTTTGACTACATGCCGGAACTGCACTGGACGTTCGGTTACCCGATGTCAATCCTTCTCATGGCGGCCATGGCAGCGCTCCTATACCGAATCTTCAAGAAGAAGGGCTGGCTTTAAACAGCACACCCCTGCCGCCGGCTCGCTGGTATCCCGTATGCGGCGGCCCCGTTACCGGGCCGAGCGGCGGCTACGCGCCATTGCCACCAGCCGGGCGAAGGCCAGGATAAAAACGGCTTCGATCGGCACCATCAGCCCGAGCAGCAACCACTGGCCGTTGCCGACGAAGACGATGGCGCCGGTGACCACCAGGAGTGTTCCGAGGACCAGGGCGTAGACGGCAAAGCCGAGGGCCACGCGGGCGCTGCGCACGCCCGTGCGGAAGCCGAAGCCCTGGGGCTCGCCTCCGGGGTATCCCTCGACCCGGTCGGGAGCTGCGGGCTTAAGCTTGTCGAACTCGTCCCAGGGATCCCTGTCCTGATCCTGTTCGGTCATGATCCCATTATCCCGCGAATTTGGCGGCCCGCGCGGGGGCTTGGATAGCCTGTGCTCACGCCGCCTTCGCCGATCATTCCCAAGATCTCAATCCCAACGCCTAAGGAGCAAACGCCGTGAATTTCGGAAAGATCATCCTCTACGTGGCCGATGTCGAGGCGTCGCTCGCGTTCTACGAAAAGGCCTTCGGCCTGAAGACTCGCTTCATCCGGGAGGCGGGCTACGGCGAAGTGCAGGTGGGCGAGACGACAATCTCGTTCGCCTCCTTCGAGACGGGCCAGCGGCACCTGCCCGAAGGCCTCATTGCGGCGCCCGCGGCGCCGTCGGAAGTCAGCGTCGAGATCGCACTCCTCAGTGACAGGGTCGACGACGACTTCGCACGGGCCGTCGAGGCGGGAGCCCAGCCGCTGCAACACCCCGGGCTGCAGCCCTGGGGCCAGACCAGCTCGTACCTGCGCACGCCGGACGGCACGGTGATCGACCTCAGCTCGCCGGTCACGGCCTGGGCCTGACGGGGCCAAGGGCTGGCCCGGCGAGGGAGAGCTGCCCGGCGGCGGCTAGGCGGCGCGCACGTCGATTTCGCCGGGCTGGGCGCCGGCGCTGCCGAAGACCAGGTGCCGGTTGGCGATCTTCTCGCTGAAGAAGCGGTCGTGGCTGACCACCACCACGGCCCCGGGGAAATGGAGCAGCGCGCGTTCCATCACCTGGGTGCTGGACATGTCCAGGTGGTTGGTCGGCTCGTCGAGCAGCAGCACGGAGGCGCCGGACAGCAGGCACTGGGCCATGGCTACGCGCGCCTTCTGCCCGCCCGAGAGGTTCCCGATCTTCTGCTTGAGGTCCGCCTCGGAAAACTGGAACATCGCGAGGAACCGGTTGACGGACTTCTTGGTGGCGCTGAAGGCCAGGCTGTCCGGCAAGGCGTTGACCGCATGGGAAACGGTGTCGCCGTCGTCAAGGTCCTCAAGCATCTGGTTGTACGAGACGAATCCCGGCCCCTTGGCCCAGGTCACCGCGCCGGAATCCGCCTGCTCCTCGCCGGTGAGCACCTTCAGCAGCGTGGACTTGCCGCTGCCGTTGGACCCGAGGACCACAATCCGGTTCCCCCGGCGGATTTCGAAGCTCAGGCCGTCGAACAGCGCCTTCTCGCCGTAGGACTTCCCCAGCCCCTCCACCCGGCACAGGACATCCTTCACGTGCAGGCCGCCGTAGATCTCGGTGACGATCTGGTCCACGGGCCGGGGCGTGCGGGACTTCTTGATCCTGGCCAGCTGGGTCCCCAGCCCGCGGCCGGCAGCCTTGGCCGCCTCGCGGCGGTCGGCGATGCCCTCCGCCTCGAACGCCAGCAGCTCGGACTCGTGCACGAACTGCGACTCGAGGGTCTTGAGGCGGAACTGCTTCTGTATGACGTATTCGCCGAAGCTGCCCGGGTACTCGTGCAGATGGAAGTTCTCGACCTCGATAATCCGGGTCACGACGGCGTCGAGGAACTTCCTGTCGTGCGAGACGATGATCGCCGCACCACGGAAGTCCCGGAACCAGCCCTCGAGCCATTCGACGCCGGCCACGTCGAGGAAGTTGGTGGGCTCGTCCAGCAGAAGTACGTCCGGGGCCTCGAGCAGGATCTTGGCCAGGGCGGCGCGGTTGCGCCAGCCGCCGGACAACGCATCGATCGCGCACACCCGGTGGGCTTCATTGAACCCCAGCGTGGTGAGCACCTTGTCGATGCGCCGGCCGTAGTCCCAGCCGTCGAGCCGGTCCATGTCCTCGAACAGCTCGGCCTGGCGTCGGATCAGCCGGTCCAGTTCCGCACCGTCTGAGGGATCCCCGGCGATAGCCGCGTCGATTGACGCCAGTTCGGATTCGATGGCCTTGATCTCGACGAACAGGCCGTCGAGCACGTCCAGGATCGTGGCCTGGCCGTTAAGTTCGGAGAACTGGGAGAAGTAGCCCACCTTGGTCCCGAGCTCGACAGTGACCGTTCCGGTATCCGGTGCCACCTGGTCGAGGATCAGCTTGAGGATCGTCGTCTTCCCCGTGCCGTTCTTGCCGATCAGGCCGACCCGGTCACCGGGTTCAAGGCGAAAAAACGCCTCACGCAGAATCTGCATGTTTTCGAAACGAACGCTGACGTCTTGCAGCCGGATCAGGCTCATGGGTGTTTCTCTCTCGAATGGGGGCTCGGAACGGCATTTGCGCGCGTAGCGGCGCTTGGCACTAACGGGTAACGAGACGCCACAGCGAGGTGACCTCGGCCGTACGGGCCTCGAACAGAGGATCGCTGCGGTCGGATGCCTTCGGGTGAGTTGGCTTGGTGTCGAACCGTTCCAGCACTTTCAGCCCGGCCGACTCGAAGGCGCCCAGCAGGTCCTCACGGGACCGCAGACCCAGGTGCTCGGCCAGGTCCGAGAGGATGAGCCAACCCTCACCGTCCGGCTCCAGATGGTCGGGGAGCTCGTTCAGGAAACGGAACAGCATCCGGCTGCCGGGGTCGTAGACGGCGTTGTCCAAGGAGGAATGCGGCGTGGCCGGAATCCAAGGCGGGTTGCACACGATGAG
>JAODMV010000013.1 GCA_025464875.1 Arthrobacter sp.
ACGGACGCCGTTTTGCATCAGCTCGCGCATTTGCTTGCCGATCGGTGTGCCGGCGGTGAGCTTGTTGGCCAGGGTCAGCATGGACAGCGGCATCCGGGACAGGGCGCTGCCGGTTTCGAGGCCCCGGACCAGTACGGCGAGGGCGCGGTCGTCGTCGCCGGCCGCCGTCGCACGCTCATATTCGGCGGTCCAATCGGCGGTGACGCTGTGGTTCACCGACACGGCGGGGTCGTACACGGCCAGCCGCTCCACCGGAAGCGTGCGGGCCGCATGCAGCGCCACCGCGCCGCCGAAGCTGTGCCCGAACACATCGGTGCTGGAGGTGTGCTTCATCACCCTATCGAGATCGCTGATGTCCACGTCCAGGCTGTAGTCCTCCGGCTGCGCCGAGGAGGAGCCGCGCCCGCGCCGGTTGAACGTGTGGACCGGCCTGCCGAGGGAGGCGCTGAGCTTCTGCGCGAAGCGGGTGTAGTCGGCCGCCGTCACCATTGAGGCCGGCACGACGACGACTCCGGAGCCCGCCGCGGTGAGTTCCTCACCTGTGCTGAAAAGCTCAATCGTTCCGCCGTCGGGGGTTCTGATGTTCTCGCGGGTCATGGTCCGAGCCTAGCCGAGGCTTCCGCTACCGCGCAGCGCACCATGCCTGCCGGCCGCCTGCTGCGATCCGGATTGCTTCCTGGGGCACCGGGTCGCCCTTCTCAGCGGGCCGCCCAGAAGCGAGGCAGGCGTCCCCGGAGCGGGGAGGCGGCGCCCGATGCTCCGAGGAGGAAGCGCGCCGTCGTCAGGACGAGGCGGTGGCCGGGCCGGATCGGGCCTTCGTGCAGCTGCCCCGGGGCCACGCCGAACTCGACGGCGGGGACCGCGGACGCGAGCTGCCGGCCGGTCTCGCCGAAGTACGCCGGGCTCCAGCCGCCGCTGAGCATGAGGGTGGGAGTGGTGATGGCGGCGAAGTCCTCCAGTTCGGCGTCGGCTTCCAGCACGGCCCGCATCTCGGCGACGGCTGTGGGAAGTAGCTTCCGCATCTCCGCGCCCATGCTCGTCCGGGCCGACACGATGCTGAGCATGCGCAGCGCCCCCAGCGGCAGCCTGGAAACCGGCCCCGCCGTTTCCAGGCCCTGGACCAGGTGCGCCCAGGCGTGGTCGAGCTGCCCGGCGGCCACCGAAGTCTCCAGTTCGGGCCGCCAGCGCCGGCTGAGGTTCCCGGACAGGGACACCGCCGCGTCATAGGTCACCATGCGCCGGATCGGCACGGCCCGCGCCGTCTGGATGGCGACAAAGCCGCCATAGCTGTGCGCCACCACGTCGCTCGCGCCGGTCTCCCGCAGCACGGCGGCGAGGTCCGCGGTTTCGGTCGCCGCGGAATAGTCGGCGGGCTGGGGCGAGGATCCGCCACGCCCGCGCCGGTTGTAGCAGTGCACCGGCTGTCCCAGCAGACGGCTGAGTTTCCGGGCAAAGGGCCGGTAGAGCGTGTCGCCGACCAGGGTCCCGTGCACCAGAACGACGCCGGACCCCGCCGGGGTTAGGCCGTCGCCGGGGGGACGCGCGGCCGGTGCGGCGGTCCGTGCGCCTGTCGGCGCGCCCGCCGTGGCTGCCGGAGGAAAGCTGTGCAGCTCGAGTTGCCCCTCGCCGTCGTCGGTGCCTATGGTCCACGTCTCCACAGCACCGAGTCTATTCCCACACGCCTTCCCAGCCGGGCAGGACCTATGCGGGCAGAACTCCCGGTAAACTTGGGGATTGTGACTTCCCAAAACACCCCCTCCCCGAACACCGCCGCCGAGCCCGCCGACGCCAGCGAACAGATGCGCATCCGCATGGAGAAGCGCGCCAAGCTGATTGAACGCGGCATCGAGGCGTATCCGGTGGGTGTGGAGCGCACGCACTCGCTGGGGGAAATCCGTGAAAAGTACTCCCATCTGCAGGCTGACGAGACCACGGGCGACGTCGTCGGCGTGACCGGCCGCATCGTGTTCATCCGCAACACCGGAAAGCTCTGCTTCGTCACCCTCCAGGAGGGCGGCGTCGACGGCAGGGCTAACCGGCTGCAGGCCATGATCAGCCTGGCCAACGTCGGGGAGGAGGCCCTCGCGGACTGGAAGGCCCTCGTGGACCTCGGCGACCACGTCTTTATCCGGGGCGAGGTCATCTCCTCGCGGCGCGGCGAGCTTTCCGTGATGGCCGAATCTTGGTCCATGGCCTCGAAGGCGCTGCGCCCGCTGCCCGTGCTGCACGCTGAACTCAACGAGGAAACCCGCGTCCGCCAGCGCTACGTCGACCTGATGGTCCGCGACGAGGCGCGCGAGATGGTCTACACCCGCGCCGCCATCACCCGTTCCATCCGGGAGACCCTGCACCGCCAAGGCTACGTCGAGGTGGAAACGCCGATGCTGCAGTTGGTCCACGGCGGCGCCACGGCCCGTCCTTTCGAGACGCACATGAACGCCTTCGACCAGAAGATGACACTGCGCATCGCCACCGAGCTGTACCTCAAGCGCACGGTGGTCGGCGGGATCGACCGCGTCTACGACATGGGCCGCGTCTTCCGCAACGAGGGCGTGGACTCCACCCACAGCCCGGAGTTCTCCACCCTGGAAAGCTACGAGGCTTGGGCCGACCAGTTCGTCATGGCGGACCGGATCAAGGAGATCATCCTCGACGCCGCCGACGCCGCCGGCGTGGGCCGCGTCCTGCAGACCGAGGCAGGGGAGATCAACCTCGACGGCGACTGGGCCTGGCTGGGCGTCTACCCGGGCCTCTCGGCAGCCGTGGGCCAGGAGATCACCCCGGATACCCCCGCCTCGGAGCTGCTGGCGCTGGCCGCCAAGCACGAGGTCAAGGTGGACGCGAATTGGGAGGCTGAAAAGCTCGTCGTGGAGCTGTTCGGCGAGCTCGTGGAGCCGACCCTGATGAACCCCACCTTCGTCTACGACTACCCGCCGTCCGCCCAGCCCCTGGCGCGCCAGCACCGCGAGGACGGCCGGCTGATCGAAGCCTGGGACCTGATCATCGGCGGCATGGAGCGCGGTACCGCTTTCTCCGAGCTGATCGACCCGGTCATCCAGCGCGAACGCCTCACCGAGCAGTCCCGCCGCTCCGCCGCCGGAGACGTTGAGGCCATGCAGTTGGACGAGGACTTCCTCCGCGCCCTGGAGTACGGTGCCCCGCCGATGGGCGGGATCGGCCTCGGAATTGACCGGCTGGTGATGCTGTTCACAAATGCCGGCATCCGCGAAACCATCCTCTTCCCGCTGCTGAAGCCCGAAGGACACTGAGCATGGAGTACATCGCGGTATTGCTGCCGTCCGTCGTCGTCGGCTTGCTTTTCTGGTTTGCCATGAAATCAATATTTAATGCGGACAAATCGGAACGGCAGGCGGAGGCCCGCGCCCGGGCGGAGGCTGAAGAACGTGCCCAAGGTCACGATACTGAGCGGACGGACGGGCATTTCCCGGGAGCCAACTAATACCGCCCCATTCGGGCCTGTGGTTTTCCTGTAGCCGCGGTTTTTCGCTTTGACCGCTGCCATAAAGCGGAGGATACTTTTAATAGACGCATCCCGCTTTTTTAAAGCCCGTCCTTTTGGAAAGAGAGTCTTTATGGCACAGAAAGTAAAAATCATCCTTGTCGATGATCTGGATGGGGGATCCGCGGACGAGACTGTCCGGTTTGGCCTTGACGGCGTCAGTTATGAAATAGACCTGTCGTCGGATAATGCCTCCCAGCTCCGTTCTGCAATCGAGCGGTTTGCAGGCCACGCGCGGAAGACGTCAAGCGGTCGCGCCACACGCACCAAAGTCGCAAGCGGACGGAATCAGGACTCTGCACAGATCCGTCAGTGGGCCCGTGATAACGGTTATGCGGTAAACAGCCGCGGCCGTATCCAGGCCGAAATTCAGGAAGCCTACCAAAAGGCTAATTCCTAGCCTTGACGCCTTTGGGTGCGGGCGCCGCGCCCTGGCAATGCCCCTGCCGTCCGGCGGGGGCATTGCCATGTGCCGGTCAGGTGCTGGCGAGGCGGCGGGCCGGTGGCGGCCCGCAACCTGGGCCTCGATCGGGTCCCCTCGGGGCCCGCGGCCGGCGCGTTTCCAGCACGGTTTCCACCCGGCTTCGGCCGGTTCGCGCCGGGTTCACCCGCCCCGGGCAGGCTGCTCTGTTCGGGCTCCGGTGCACGCCGGGTTTCCCCCGTGGCGAACAAGCTCCAAATCTGGAACCCGGGCACGTAGCATCAAAGTACGTCGTAGCTAGGAGTGTGGCGAAATGTTTGAGCGATTTACGGACCGTGCCCGTCGCGTAGTTGTGCTTGCCCAAGAAGAGGCACGCATGCTGAACCACAATTACATTGGTACCGAACACATCCTCTTGGGTCTGATCCATGAGGGTGAAGGTGTTGC
>JAODMV010000026.1 GCA_025464875.1 Arthrobacter sp.
GGTCTCCAACGCGGCGGCACCGTTCGGCGGGGTCAAGCAGTCCGGCCTGGGACGTGAAGGCGGCCTCGAAGGCATCGAGGAATACCTCTACACCCAGTACATCGGCATCGCCGACCCCTACGCCGGCTAAGCCGCAGGCAGGCGGCTCGAGGGTTGCTGGAGACGCTGTAATCGGACGACGGCGGCGCGATGGACGATGGAACGAGGAGAAAGACACCGCGGCGGGGTTCTGGCCCGAACGCTCCAATTGCACTCTGGCTTTCGAACGGGTCAGGTGCTTAAGCGAGCTCCGTGCTTCCCCGAACGATTAGATCGCACGGGAAGTTCACGCGGCGGGGCACGAGTCCGGGTGAGTGAATACGTTCCACCAGTAACCGGGCGCCAATCCGGGCCATTTCACGGCTAGGCTGCCGGACGGTGGTCAGGCTGAAGGAGTCCCAAGACGCCATTTCGACGTCGTCATATCCGATGATCCAGCAGTCCTGCGGCTGGACCCGACTGGCGCGCAGGGCGTCCAGGGCGCCGAAGGCCATCAGATCGTTGGCGCAGAAAACAGCCTGCGGGCGGTCGGCACGGGAGAGCAGACGTTTCATGACCTGTGCACTGATGTCGTGGGAGAATCCGCCCTGGAAACGGAAATGTTCAGGCACGGCGTGGCCCCGCTCCGTCATCCTGTCAAGGAACCCCCGGCCACGCTCGCGGGAGGTGCTCGCATTGTCGGCGCCGCCAATGAAAGCCACCCGGGTTTTATCGTTGGCCACCAGATAATCGGCGACGGCGGCACCGCCGTCGGTGTTGCTGCTGCGCTGTTCCAGCGGGGCCGCGCACTTCCCGGCGAGGTCGTGCTGGTGCACGGCGCGAGCGGCGGCGTCGGCCTGCCCGCCGTCCAGCTCGCCGCGGCTCACGGAATGACCGTGATCAGAACCGCAGGAACGCCTGAGGGGCTGGAGCTGGTGGCGCAAAGCGGGGCGACCCACACGCTGGACCACACGCAGCCCGGTTACCTGGAGCGGATCGACGAGCTGACGGACGGCCACGGCATCGATCTGGTGGTGGAGATGCTCGCCAACCGGAACCTCCAGGACGATACGGGCGTCTTGGCACGCAATGGCCGCATCGTCGTCGTCGGCAGCCGCGGACCCATAGAGATCAATCCACGCTCGCTCATGGTCGCCGAAGCCGACATCCGCGGCACGGCTCTCTGGAACGTGACACCTGCCGACTTCGAGGAAACCTACTCGGCCATCGACAAGCTGCTGCAGGCAAAGGAGATCCGGCCGGTCGTCGGCCGACGGTTCGCCCTCGCCGAAGCGGCCGACGCGCACAGATTCATCACCACGTCGCCGGCGAGGGGCAAGGTCATTCTGCAAGCCCGGTAGCGCCCGGATACAACCGGGCGGCGCCGTCGGGCCAGTACACTGTCCAGCATGCCTGCCACGAAACGTTCTTTTGCCTGGAGTCTCCCCCGGTTCCTTGGCGGACTCTGGGGCGGGCCCTTGGCGCCGGAGGACGCGGCGCGGCGGGTCGCGGCGTTTGTTTACGGTGACATCCTCGTGCTTGCGGCGCTCGTGGCTCTTGACCCGGAGGACCTGAACGGGCCCAAGGCTGTGGCGTATGTGGTGGGGACGGGCGTATCGACGTTCGTGGCACACCTGCTCGCGGAGTCAGTTGGCTTCCGGGTGCGCACCGACCAGCGGCTTACCGGTGAACACCTAAGGCACGAGCTGCGTGATTCCGTTCCCATCGTCTCCGCCACCTCCCTTCCGGCGCTGCTGATGGGCGCGGCTCTGCTCGGATGGCTGGAGGCTGGAACCGCGCTGCTGCTCGCAATAGCCGTCACCGTCTTGCGGCTGGCCTCCCTGGGTTGGGTGGTCGGGCATGTGCGGCGCCGACGCGCCTCCATGCGCACGTTTCTCTTCGGCGTGCTGCTGGCCCTCGCCGGTGTGGGCGCCGCCGCCCTGAAGTGGTGGCTGACGCACTGAGCGGGCCCGTTGGTACGGCCGGGACCCTGATCTATCGGGCCGACCAGCCGCCGTCCATCGTGTAACTGGCGCCGGTGACCATGCCGGCTTCCGTGGACGCGAGCCAGGCCACGAGGGAGGCGACCTCCTCCGGTTCCACCAGCCGCTTCACGGCCGCTTCCGTGAGCATGATCTTGGCGAGCACCTCGGACTCCGGGATCCCGTGGACCCTGGCCTGGTCCGCGATCTGCGCCTCGACCAGGGGCGTCCGGACATACCCGGGGTTGATGCAATTGGAGGTGACTCCGTGCGCCCCGCCTTCCAGCGCAGTCACCTTGCTCAGCCCCTCCAGGCCGTGCTTCGCGGACACGTAGGCGCTCTTGAACGGCGAGGCCCGCAGACCGTGAACCGAGGACAGGTTGATGATCCGGCCGAAGCCGTTGGCATACATGTGCGGCAGGGCAGCACGGATCAGCAGGAACGGGGCCTCGAGCATGAGGGTGATGATGCGGCGGAAGTCGGCCGGCTCGAAGGTCTCGATGGGGCTGACGCGCTGGATGCCGGCGTTGTTGACCAGGATGTCGCAGTCAAGGCTGGCGGTCTGGAGGGCCTCGACGTCGAGCAGGTCAACAGCCCAGGAGGTGCCGCCCACTTCGTCGGCGAGGGCTGCCGCGGCGGCTCCATCAACATCCGCGATCACCACCTTGGCTCCCCGCGCCGCCAAGGCGCGGACGCTGGCAGCACCGATCCCGCCGGCCCCGCCCGTGACGAGCGCCTTGCGGCCGTTCAAAGTGTTCTCCATGACTGCACTCCTAAGTTCCCGTTCTTGAACGGCCCAGGCGCGGAATGATGCACGGCACTGAGCAGCATCATTGAGTATTGCTGCACAGACCCAGCGGTTCAATAGCCAAAGTGGCACTGCTCGTGTGCAGAATTGCAGACATGAATGCAAACCCGGACGACCTGCTGGTGCTGCTCGCGGTCTCGCGCTCGGCGAAATTCACGACGGCGGCCCAGGCCTTGGGCCTGAACCACACCACCGTTTCCCGGCGGATCGCGGCGCTGGAGAAAGCCCTCGGCGGCCGGGTGCTCTCCCGTGCCGCCGGCGGCTGGGAGCTGACCGGGCTCGGCGCCGAAGCCGTACGGGTAGCGGAACAGGTGGAATCGGCCATCCACACCCTCGAACAACCCGGCCGCACTCCGGACCCCGTCACCGGCGTCGTCCGGATGACCGCAACGGACGGCTTTAGCGCTTACATCGCGGCCCCGGCGGTGGCCCGGCTGCGCAGCGACCATCCCGGTCTCAGCGTCGAGATCATCACGGTGACACGGCGGGCGCTCCAGCAGCGCTCCGGGCTCGACATCGAGGTGGTGGTCGGCGAGCCACAGGTGCACCGGGCCGAAGCTTTCAAACTCGGTGAATATGCGCTGGGAATGTACGCCTCGCGGGCCTACCTGGCGGAGAACGGGACACCGGGAACCGTGGAGGAGCTGACGGAACACCCCTTGGTGTACTTTGTGGACTCCATGCTGCAGGTGGACGACCTGGATGCTCCGCGCAGGCTCGTACCGGCCATGCGGGACGGATTGAGCTCCACCAATGTGTTCGTCCATGTCGAAGCGACCCGTGCCGGGGCGGGGATCGGCTTCCTGCCGTGCTTCATGGGCGATCTGCATGAGGACCTCGTGCGGCTCCTCCCGGATGCCTTCTCCGAACGTCTCCCCTACTGGATGGTGTTGCGTCCCGATTCCATGCGGCGCCCCGCGGTGGCCGCAGTGGTCCGGGCGCTCCGGGACCAGACAGCAGCCCACCGCGAAGCGCTCCAGGGCCGGGTCAGGGACCCGTCACTGGCTCCTGGCTCATCGGCTGCTCCCTAGCTGCCGTTCCGGTGCGGGCGGATTCATAAGGGTGGTTGCGGAGCCATCGCCGGGGCGGGCGGGTCGTGCCGGATCGTAGCGCCGGCCGCGAAGGCCCGGACCTTGGCGTCGTTCCAGATGTGCGCGGGCACCGCACCGCCGAGCAGGCGCCGCGCGAGCCCGGGGTCGTCGTCGAAGGGGAGATCGCTGCCGGCCATGATCATGTTGCCGTAGCGCCGTCCCTTGAGCATGGCCGGGTCCGCGATGATCACGGTGTGCTCGAAGGTGTCCGCGATGGTGGCGGCATCCTCGCGGGCATTTTTCAGGTCCGGAGCGTCTCCGGAGTTGACCACATAGATCCCGCCCGGAGCCAGGACCCGCTTGGCGTGCTCGTTGAATTCCTTGGTGGTGAGCGGCCGGGGTGTCACTGATCCGGCGAAGACGTCGCGGATGATCAAGTCCCGGGTGTGCGGGGTGAGGCTCTCGGTAACTTCCCGGGCTTCGCCCACGCGCAGCCGCAGCAGCGGGGCCTTGGGCAGGTCGAACCAGCCCCGGACGTACCCCGCGAGTTTGCCGTCCAGTTCCACCACGACCTGGCGGGCGTCCGGATAGGCGGCATGGAAATAGCGCGCCAGGGAACAGGCGCCGCCGCCGAGGTGCAGGGCGCGCAGTTTCGGCTTCGATTCCCGCGACCAGCGCGATTCCACGAGCGCGGAGATCCAGCGCATGTATTCGAAGTCGAGGAACAACGGATCCGCCAGGTCAATGTGCGAACTCATGACGCCGTTGATGCGCAGCAGCCAGCCGTTGGAGTTGTCCTGGTCCGGGATCAGCTCGCAGTCGCCGGTGTCGATGTAGTAAACACCCTCAAGCGGGCCGTCCCGGCGGCTGCCCTTGGGCACATCCACCACTCCAGCCGTCGCGGTTCCGGTGATCCGGCCGGCAGCCCTGCCCCGCTTGGCCATCAGCCACCCACCGTGTTCCTCATGCTTCAAGCCTAGTTGACGGGCGCCTGCCGAGACGCCGCTAGGCCTCGCCGACCGGGGCGCCCTCGCCGTTGCGGATGCGCCGCACGACGGCGGTGGTGGACAGTTCCGCCACGTAGTCCAGGATGGCGACCTTGCCGCCGAAGCGTTCGACGGCTTCGGTTTCGGCCAGCATCTCGGGCGTGTAGTCGCCTCCCTTGGCGTAGATATCCGGCCGGATCTTCCCGATCAGCGGGACGGGCGTGGGAGTGTCGAACACAGTGACATAGTCCACGCAGCTCAGCGCCGCCACCACGGCGGCCCGGTCCGCAACCGTGTTGATGGGCCGCTCCGGCCCCTTCAGCCGGCGGACGGAATCGTCGCTGTTCAACGCCACCACAAGGACGTCCCCCAGTTGTTTGGCCTGGTTGAGGTATCGGGTGTGCCCGCGGTGCAGGACATCGAAGCAGCCGTTGGTCAGCACGATCCGCTTACCGTCGCCTCGGAGGCCGGCGATATGCCGGGCCAGCTCGTCGGCGCTGAGGGCGGTATCCGCGAAGCTCTCCAGGTGGCGGCTCAGGTCCCCCGAGCTGCACACCGAGGTCCCGGATTGATGGACCACCACGTCCGCGGCGGCCTGCGCCAGGTCTACGCTGGTGGTGAGCGGCAGCGATGCCGCCCGGGCAAGCGTCAACGCGGCCACGAAAGTGTCGCCCGCGCCGGATGCTTGCTTCTCCGCGGCCGGCCTGGCCCAGGTCCGGTGGACATCGCCGACTGCGGGCAACAGCACGGTTCCCTCCCGGTCCAGCGTGACCACCACCGCTTTGGCCCCGGTTGCCATGAGCAGCTCCTCGCGGTGTGCCGCCATCACGGACGCCCGCTCGCCGCCTGCCGGTAGCCGGACGCCCAACATCTCGGCCGCTTCCTGGGCGTTCGGGGTGGCCAGGTCCGGCCGGAGGGCCGCCCAGGGACGGGGATCGTGGGCATCCACCACGGCCAGCAGGGAGGAGGCCCGGCGGGCAAGCGACTCCAGCAGGACCCTTCTGACCGGCCCGTCCAGGGCCCCGGCGCCGTAATCGCAGAGCACCACCGCGTCCCGTCCCCGCACGAGGGCCGGAACGGACCGGGCCAGCGCCGTGCGGGCGTCCGCCGGAATCTCCGCCGCGACGTCGTCGAAACGCAACAGTACCTGGCCCCCGCTGCTGATCCGGGTCTTGGTAGTCGTGAGCATCCCGGGATGTTCATGGAGGCGGCGGACGTCCACGCCGGCCGCACGCAGCTGGCGCTTCAGCTCCCTGCCGGCCTCATCGCATCCGACGAGCCCGGCCAGGGCCACGCGGGCGCCGAGCGCCGCCAGGTTCATCGCGGTATTGGCCGCTCCCCCGGGCGCAAAGGCCCGCCGGCTGATGTCCACCACGGGCGCCGGGGCTTCCCTGCAGAGACGGTCAATGGAGCCGCTCCACCAGCCATCGAGCATGACGTCCCCGATGACCGTGATGGACGGCGCCACGGCGGCCAGCCGCCGGGGCAGCCACCAGGCCAAACCACGCTGCTCGGCAAGCGGCCCTTGATCCGCGTATAGCTCCTCGCCAGGGCTCCCGCTCATGGCTGTCCCGTACCCCGGGTACAGCACCTTTACACCCGCTGCTCGTTTCAGCTTTTCTCCCGAAGGAAGGTGGACACGGAGGATGGCGGCCCGGAGGAACGGTAGTCACCTGCCATTGTTTGGATCTATGGTGGCCGCACGAACTGCAGCAGCCGGTGGAGCGGACAGGGTGAGGCAAGTGGAGGAACTGATGGCGGAATTCGGCGGTGCCCAGATCGTCGGCACGGGCGTGGGTCCGGTACTGGAAAAGTTTCCGGACATCTCCCGGATCGCGGTGCTGCGCGGCGGCGGCCTGGGCGACCTGCTGTTTGCCCTCCCCGCCGTCGCCGCACTCAAGGCCGCCTATCCCGGTTCTACCGTCACTGTCTTGGGCTCACCCCTGCATGGCGAGCTGGTCAACGGCACAGCGGGCCCGGTGGACCGCGTCCGCTTCCTGCCCTTCGCCGAAGGGGTACGCCCGGGACCGGAGGATCCGGCGGAGCTGGACGGCTTCTTCGCCGACATGCGGCAGGAAGGGTACGACCTCGCGGTCCAGCTGCACGGCGGAGGCCGGTTCTCGAACCCCTTCTTGCTGCGGCTCGGCGCCCGCCACACGGTGGGCACCCGGACGGCGGACGCTGCCAGCCTGGAACGCACCATTCCCTACCTGTACTACCAGCACGAACCCCTGCGGGCCCTCGAAGTGGCCGGATTTGCCGGCGCGCCCCCGGTGGAGCTTGAGGCGCGCCTGCGTCCGCTGGACCGCTACCTCGGCTGCGCCGAACGGCTCGTGAACGGCGGGGCGGCGGCCGTCGTCGTGATCCATCCCGGCGCCAGCGACCCCCGCCGCCGCTGGCCGGCCGCCCGCTTCGCCCATGTGGCGGCAGCGTGTGCCGCCGACGGCTGCCAGGTCCTGGTGATCGGCGACGGTGATGACCGGCAGCTGGCCGCGGAAGTGGCGGAGGCGGCCGGCTCACCGCGGGTCACGTCCGTAGCGGGTGAACTCGAGCTGGGCACGCTGGCAGGGCTGCTTGCCCGGTGCGACGTGATGCTGGGCAACGACAGCGGCCCGCGGCACCTGGCCCAGGCCCTGGGAACGCGGACAGTCGGCCTCTACTGGGCCGGGAACGTCATCAACGCCGGGCCGTTGGGCCGGAGCCTGCATCGGGTGCATTTGTCCTGGGTGACGCGCTGCCCGGACTGCGGGTCCGACGTCACCCAGGTCGGGTGGACGGCCTCGCGCTGCCTCCACGACAGCTCGGTGATGGCGGGAATCCGCACGGAGGATGTCTACGCGGACGTGCGGCAGCTTACGGCCATGAGCCCTCTTCCCCGTGGCAGATAACCATCTCGCGGACCTCGCAGCCGGGCGGCTGGGACAGCACGAAGAGAATTGCCTGCGCCACGTTGGCGGGGTCGTTCAGCCGGGAATCGTCCTGCGGCTTGTATTTGTCCTCCCGGTCATCAAAAAACCTGGTCTTCATGCCGCCCGGAATCAGGGTGGTCACGCCGATCTCCCCGCCGGTTTCGGCGGCGAGCGCATGGCTGAAGCCCACCACGGCGAACTTCGACGCGCAGTAGGCGGAAGCCTCGGGCAGCGCCCGCTTGCCCAGTGTGGACGCCACCGTGACCGCCCGGCCCCTGGACGCTTTCAGGTATGGCAGCGCCGCCCGCACCACCGACACCGTGCCCAGCAGGTTCACGAAGATGACCTTCTCCCAGTCATCGGCCGGAACGTCCTCCAGCTTGCCGCAACGGTCAATTCCCGCCGCTGTGACCACGGCGTCCAGCCCGTCCAACGTTTCCGCGGCCTGCCGCACTGCCGCGCTGACTGCCGCGCGGTCCGCGACGTCCACTTCGAAGGCCTTCGCGGCGGACACTGTGCTGATGTCCCGGTCGAGCACCACGGGCGTGCCGCCCGCCTTCAGCACGGCGTCGACGACGGCGGCGCCAAGACCCGATGCTCCTCCCGTGACCAGCACCCGTCCGGGGCGGTACGGGCGTTCTGTGGTGGTGTTCGTCATGGTGTTCCTCTCGGTCGATGCTCTGTTGTGGGCACGAAGGTTCGTTCTAGCCGTGACGGCGTTCTTAGCTGACCCGGGCAAGGGCGTCCGCCAGGTTCGTGGTGGAGCGGGCAGGGTGGTACGGCACGGTGGCGCACCGGCCGCCCCAGCTCTCCACCAGGGCAGTCTCCGGCAGCTCCGTGACGTCGTAGTCGCCGCCCTTCACCCAGATGTCGGGGCGCAGCAGGTTTAGGCACGCCTCCGGGGTGTCCTCCTCGAAGACCAGTACCGCGTCGACGCACTCCAGCGCCAGCAGGAGCTCCGACCTGTCCTCCTGGTTGAGGATGGGCCGCTCCGCACCCTTGATCCGCCTGACGGATGCATCGGAGTTCAGGCACACGATCAGGCTGTCGCCGAGGCTCCTGGCCGCCGCCAGCGCGCGGGTATGCCCGGCATGCAGGAGGTCAAAACAGCCGCCCGTGGCGACCACGGTCCCCCCGGCCGCCCGGACATGGCGCGCCAGCGCGAGCGCATCGGTGTTCCGCTCCGGCAGCTTCACCGGCTGCGGCTCGCTGGCGAGGCCGGCCACCCCGCCGTCGCGGAGGAAGGAGGCGGCGTCCCGGACCGCCAGCACAGCAGCAGCGTCAATGGTGTGCCCCTCCATCAGGTGCACGGCGAGGCTGGCAGCCAGCCTGTCGCCGGCGCCGCACGAATCAACCACGGCGGTCCGCGGCGCCGGAATGGGCAAGGGCGGCAGACCGGCGTCGCGCACCAGCACGGCGCCCTCCTCCCCCAGGGTGACCAAGGCCGCTTTGCTCCGCCAGCGCCGCATCAGGGCCCGGGCCAGCGCCGCGGGATCGTTGTTGCCGGGCCCGCGTCCGCCGGCGGCGGCGCCGAGGGCCTCGGCGAGGTTGGGGGTGACCACTTCGACTCCCGGGACGGGTTCCGTGCCGGCCGGATGGGGGTCCCAGATCATGGGGACACGCGGGGCAAGCTGCGCCAGTACGGTGCGCAACGCCGCGTTCGCGGTGAGGCCCCGGCCGTAGTCCGCCACCACAACGACGGCGGCGCGCTCCAGGGCGTGCAGCATGGCGGCGCTCACCGCGGGCACGGGCGGCTGCTCGCAGGCCTCGTCGAAGCGGACCAGAGGATGTCCTTTCGCGCGGACCCGTGTTTTCACGGGTGTGGGGGCGCCGGAAGGCCCGGCGACAACGGTGATGCCCTCCAGCCCGCGCTTGAGCTGCCGGGCGGAATCGTCGTCCGCCAGGACCGTCACCAAGGTGACATTGTGGCCGTCACCGGCCAGCATCCGGGCGACGAGCCCGGCGCCGCCGGCCCGCCGCCGGACGCTTGAGACGTCCACGACCGGGACCGGAGCGTCGGGGCTCAGGCGCGTCGCCGTGCCGTCCACGTCAACGTCCAGCAGAACATCACCCACCACGACGAGCCTCATGGCCGGCGTCCGGGAATCGATCCGGAGCGGACCAATCCGCCGCATCCGCGCTGTGCCAGCACCGCGTCGAACGCCCGGCACACGGCGTGCAGGGCAATCAGATGGCACTCCTGGGCGTTGGCCGCCACGGCATCGATGGCCACCGTCTCCGCACAGGCGGAGGCCAGCGGGTTTGGGGCGGGCCCTGTCAGCGCCCAGGTGGTGACGTTAAGCCTGGCGGCGGCCTCCGCGGCCCGGAGCAGGTTGGGGCTCTTCCCGCTGGTGGAGAGCAGCATCAGGATGTCGCCGGAACGGGCGTGTGCGCGGACCTGCCGGGCGAAGAGTTCCTCGAAGCCGTAGTCGTTGGCTATGGCTGTCACGGCAGAGGTCTCGGCGTGCAAGGAGATCGCCGAGAACGGCCGGCGGTCGGCGTCGAACCTTCCTACCAGTTCGGCCGTCAGGTGCTGGGCTTCGGCCGCGGACCCGCCGTTGCCGGCAGCGAGCAGCCGCTGCCCGCCCAGCAGCCGCAGCGCCAGCTCCTCGCCCCAGGCCGCCAGCTGGTGGGACTGGCTACGCAATGACTCCAGGGCCGGCAGCACTTGGTCCAGGTGCCCCCGGACCGCCTCCGCAGAAGCTCGGCCGGCTCCCTTGGTGTCGTGCGCGGCGGACGAAAGTTCGGCCTCTCTCAGGGTCCATTCAGCCGTCACAGCGCAGCTCCTTCCACGGGTTCCAGCCGCCGGGCGGCCGCGCTTCCGGCCAGGGTGTGCTGGTATGCCTTTTCGGTTTCGGCCGCGACGCGGTCCCAGGAGTAGCGGGCCAGGGCACGCTTCTGGCCGGCCCGGCCCAGCTCCGCGCGCAGTCCGGGGTCGGCCAGCAGTTCGGCCAGGGCCTCCGCTATCGCGGCCGGATCCTGAGCGGGCACCAGGATGCCCGTCCGGCGGTCCACGATGGTGTCCCTCAGGCCGCCGACGGCGGCAGCCACCACCGGGACTCCGCAGGCCATGGCTTCCAGTGGCACAATGCCGAACGGTTCGTACCACGGCGTGCACACCACAGCATCCGCGCTGCGGAAGATCCCCGGCATCGCCTCACGGCGGACCTGGCCCCTGAGCCTGACCTGCCGCCGCACACCGACCGCGTCCGCGATGGCCAGTAGCCTGCGTGCCTCGGGGTCCGCTCCCAGCGCCTCCGGGTCGCCGCCGCCGCCCACGATCAGCAGTTCGACGTCGCCGAAACCGGCGTCCCGGAGAAGCGGCAGGGCGCGGACCACCAGGTCGACGCCTTTGCGCGGCACAAGCCGTCCCACCGACAGGATGCGGTGCGTACCTGTCCTGCCCTCGCGCGGGCCAGAGCCGGAAAAGAGTCCAAGGTCCACCCCGCAAGGAGCAATGGAGATCCGAGCCGTGTCGATACCCATCGCCTTGAGCTCAAAGACCTCGTCAGAACACGTGGCGATAATGCGGTCCGCGGAGCGCGCCACCGACGGCTCCAGCCACTGCCGCTCAACCGGGCTGGTGTCCTCCACCCCCTGGTGGCGGCGTTTGACGGTACCGAGCGCATGGAAGGTCTGGACCACCGGCACGCGGGCATCGGTTCCACCCCTGCGTGCCGCATCCAGCGCCGCCAGCCCGGACATCCAGAAATGCCCGTGGACCACGTCCGGCGGCCGTTCGCCCCAGTCGTTTGAAATGCCATCAGCCAGCTGCGCCATGAACGGCAGGAGCTCATCTTTGGGCACGTGGCATGCCGGACCGGCTTCCACATGGACCACCTCCAGCCGCGGAAGGATGGGTACCCGCTCAGGGAGATCATCCGCATCCCGCCGGGTATAGACGGTGACGTGATGGCCGCGTCGGGCCAAGGCCGTAGAAAGTGCGGCCACGTGGACGTTCTGCCCGCCGGCGTCCACCCCGCCGAGCGCGGCCAAGGGGCTGGCATGCTCGGAAACCATGGATATTCTCACTGGCTATTCCTTTCTCGCGCCGGAATAAGAACCTGCCCGGTCCGGGCTCGCCCCGCCCGGGACCGCACAGGCGGCAGCTCGTTGAGGAGCGTGTCCCACGCTTTCAGGAACGCGCCCAGTCCGTAGCGCTCCAGTGCCACTTCGCGGGCGACTTCGCCGCGCCGTCGGGCTTCTTCCGGGTCCGTGATGAGCATCTCCGCGCAGCGGACCAGCTCATCGATATTTGTCGAGATCGCACCCGCCTCCGGAGGCACCGCCCGGGCCGCCTCGGTTGTGGCCAGAGCAACGACAGGCATCCCCAGGTGCATGGCCTCCAGCAGGGCCAG
>JAODMV010000043.1 GCA_025464875.1 Arthrobacter sp.
TCATCTCCCGGCTCGTGGAGGCTTTCGGAGACACGGTCTTCGAGACGGTCATCAAACGATCCATCAAGTTCGCCGACGCCACGGTGGCGGCCGAGCCCATCACCACCTATGCCGGCAACCACGTCGGTGCCGACGCCTACCGCCGCCTGGCCAAAGAGCTGATCTCGCGCGGCGGGGCGCCCTAGAGCGGATCGTGGCAGGCGCGGGCGCTCCGCCAGCGGAGCCGGTTGTCCCGGCCGGGCCGGGCAGCGCGGACCTGCAGCCGGCCGGCAAGAAGCCGGGATTCGAGGTGCGGCTGGCCAACTTCACCGGCCCATTCGACCTTTTGCTCGCGCTGATCTCCAAGCACCAGCTGGACATCACCGAGGTGGCGTTGTCCACGGTCACCGATGAATTCATCAAGTACATCAAGGGCCTGCAGCGCCTCGGTGAGGAGTGGGCCCTTGACGAAGCCAGCGAATTCCTGGTCATCGCCGCCACCCTGCTGGACCTCAAGGCTGCCCGGCTGCTGCCCGCAGGCGAGGTCGAGGATGAAGAGGACCTCGCGCTGCTGGAGGCCAGGGACCTGCTGTTCGCCCGGCTGCTCCAGTACCGGGCCTTCAAGCACGTGGCGGGCATGATCGGCTCCACCCTCGAACTCGAGGAGCGCCGCTACCCGCGCCAGGTTGCCCTGGAAGCACCTTTCGCCGCGCTGCTTCCGGAACTTCTCTGGCGGCACACGCCGCAGCAGTTCGCGACGCTGGCCGAAGCAGCACTCAAGCCCAAGGAAGCCGCCCCCACCGAGGTGGGCCTGGCTCACCTTCACGGCACGCCCGTGAGCGTCAAGGATCAGGCCGAGCTGCTGGGGCTCCGCCTGCGGCTGGGCAAGCCGCTCACCTTCCGGGCGCTGATCGCCGACGCCGAATCCACACTCGTGGTGGTGGCACGTTTCCTGGCCCTGCTGGAGATGTTCCGGGACCGGGCGGTGGGCTTCGAGCAGCTGCTGCCGCTGGGTGACCTGACCGTCCGCTGGACGGCCGGCAGCGAGGAGTGGAACAGCGAAAACCTGAGTGAAGAATATGAGGAGCAGACGTGAGTGAAGGACCATCCCAGCCGGGAGCCGACGGCGGGACGGAAGGCCCGGACGTCTCCTGCCTCCCGGGTGGCGCCCGCGCCGCGCTCGAGGCCGTCCTGATGGTGATCGACCAGCCGGCCACGGCCACGGAACTGGCAACGGGCCTGAACCTGACCGTCGACGTCGTCGAAGAGCTGCTGGCGGAACTGCAGCGGGAGTATAACGGCTATACTGGTAATGCCCCGGATGTGGACGAAGCCAGCACGACTGGCTTCAGTGCCGCCCCCCGGGGTTTTGAATTGCGGAACATCGCCGGGGGCTGGCGGATCTATTCCCGCACCGAATTCGCCGACATCGTCGGCGGATTCGTGCTGGAGGGGCAGAGCGCCAGGCTGACGCAGGCGGCGCTCGAAACGCTCGCCGTCATCGCTTACCGCCAGCCTGTCTCACGGGCGCGGGTGTCTGCAATTCGAGGAGTCAACGTCGACTCGGTCGTGCGGACGCTGACTCAGCGGGGGCTGATCGAGGTTTCGGGTAACGATCCCGAATCCGGGGCCACCCTGTACCGCACGACGTCGTATTTCCTTGAACGCATGGGAATAGGCTCGGTGGCTGAATTGCCACAGCTTTCGCCCCATCTTCCGGGGCTTGAAGGCATCGAAGAGTTTTACGACGCTGAAAGAATGTAGGCAGGAAAGCTGCCTGCGCAATAGTATCCACCAGGGCAGAACCATTTTGCCTGAGCTGGCGGGGGTTGTCGGGAGACGACCATCGCCGGCCACCACAACGAAGGACGGGTCATGACACAGGCGGGACGCCAGGGTTCACCACGTAACAGTTCGGGACGCAACAGTGCCGGACGCAATTCAGGGCAGGGCGGCGCAGGCCGCCCGGCACAGGGCGGCGGCGGCGCCAGCCGCAGCAACAGTGCCGGCCAGCGCGACTTCTCCAAGGGAGGGGACCGCCCCTTCAAGCACCCAAAGCCTCGCGAAGAGGCCTTCATCGACCCGGACCTGCAGGATCCGAGTGGCGCGCCGTCGGCAAGCCGCCCGGCTTCCGGCGACTGGAAGTCCAAGGCGCCCTCCGGCAAGGAAGCAGCCCGCAAGGCCGCCGCCCGCAAGCCCGGCTTCGGCAAGGCCCCCGGCACCCCCGGGGCGCTCAAGCCCAAGCCGCGCACCGGCGCGCCCAAGACTGCCGGCGCCCGCGCCTTCGGCAGCGAACGCTTCGGCCAGAACCTCGGCCCCATTCGCAAGCCGGCCCGCAAGCGCGGACCTCGCGCCGAGGTGCCCCAGTCTGAGCTGCACGACCAGGACGGCACCCGCCTGCAGAAAGTCATGGCTTCGGCCGGCGTCGCCTCACGGCGTGTCTGCGAGGAAATGATCGCGGAAGGCCGCGTGGAGGTCGACGGCCAGGTTGTCACGGAGCTCGGCGTGCGCGTCGACCCGAAGACGGCCGTCATCCACGTCGACGGACTGCGCATCCAGCTGGACGAGAACATGGTCTACATGGTATTCAACAAGCCCAAGGGCGTCGTCTCTACGATGGAAGACCCGGACGGACGCCCCTGCATTAGCGACTTCGTCCGCAAAAGCCACCACGGCGAACGGCTCTTCCATGTGGGCCGGCTCGACGTCGCCACGGAAGGCCTGCTGCTGCTGACCAATGACGGCGAGCT